>JAJYUY010000026.1 GCA_021792295.1 Microcaldota archaeon
GGCGAGCTCGCACATGCGGTAGAGCTACCGATTAGTCAGAATGGAGTCGGAAGGCTCCGCTGACCCGTCAAACTCCGAATGCATGTGCTGCGTAGACCCCGGGAGTCGGCGAGGTTGGGTAAGCCAGCCCCGCGAGACTGCAAAGATAGTGACTAAGGTTAAGGTCCCTAAATCCCAGTTGAGTGTCTTGAAGGCGGGATGGTTCTTAGACAGTCGGGAGGTAGGCTCAGAAGCAGCCACCCTTTAAAAAACGCGTAATAGCGTACCGATTGAGAATCATCTTGCTGAAGATATACGGGGCTAAACTGAGTACCGAGACCTTAGCGTGCGACAAGCACGGGTAAGAGGGCATATGGCATGGCAAGAAGCAAGTTCGAGAGGACTTGTGGACCGTGCTATAGGGAAAATCCTGGTATCAGTAACATCATATATGGGTGAGAATCCCATACACCGGAAGCACAAGGTTTTCTTCGCGACGCTCGTCGGCGGAGAGTTAGTCGATCCTAAGCCTGATGCTAATCACAATCAGGCAAAAGGGAAGCTGGTTAATATTCCAGCACCCGGGATGTAGGCGTGGCAACACAAGGTGGATTTCTGACGTTTGGGGATAGGTCCGAAAGAAAGTGCAAAGGGCTGCGGAGTCTCGTTGTGAGGAGAAGCAGCTAAATGAACTAATGGACTGAATTCCTGAGCCAGTGAAAAGGGAATCCACAACGATCATCCCGGTCCGTACCTAGAACCACTAGAGGTGCTGCTGGCCGAAAAAGCCAAGGTGTGACGGAATAACCAATGTTAGGGAACTCGGCAAGTTAGTGGTGTAAGTTTTCGAGAAGCCATGTCTGCGTATAGGATATGCAGATATCATTGACCAGGGGACAGCAACTGTTTATCTAAAACACAACTCACCGCAAAGCGGAAACGCTAAGTACAGTGGGTGACGCCTGCTCACCACCAGTACGTGAATGCCCTTTTCAAGGGGAGTAAGCGCTGGTAAAGAGCGGGAGTAACTCTGACTCTCTTGAGGTAGCGTAATACCTCGTCACTTAATAGGTGACTTGCATGAATGGCGTAATGACTGTCCCACTGTCCCAACATTGGATCCGGTGAACTTACTGCGCGGTGAATATGCCGCGATCTTTCAGTGGGAAACGAAGTCTCCATGAAGCTTTACTACAGCCCGTAGTTGTTGCAATGCAGACTATGCATAGCGTAAGTGGGAGCATCGATCCGCGCGCTCAGGCGCGCGGGGAGCGACAATGTAACACCACTCCTAGTCTGCCTTGCAGCTAACCCGCAAGGGGACAGCTGCAGGTGGGTAGTTGGACTGGACGGTTGCTTTCGATAAAGAAACGAAAGTGGCCAATGCTCCGCTTAGACGGTTTGGGAAACCGTCGGTAAGCGTAAAGGTAAATGCGGGGCTGACTGTGTGCTTAAAAGCATGGCACGCAGACCGGAAACGGGGGCTTAACGAACTTTGGTACCTCTTTTAATGGGGGTCCAAGCTGTCAAAAAAGTTACTCTGGAGGTAACCGATTCGTCGCCGGTGAGCGTCCACAGCGACCTGGCGGTTTGATACATCGATATGGTCCTAGGTTATCCTGGCCGTGCACAAGCGGCCAAGGGTTGGACTGCTCGTCCATTAAAAACCTACACGAGATGAGTTCAGTGCGTCGCGAGACAGCACGGTAGTATCTACTGGAAGTGTGAGTGTCAGAGGGTAAGCTCCCCTTAATACGAGAGGAACGGGGGAACGGCGCCTCTAGTGCACCAGTTGTGATTGCACTGCTGGGTAGCCACGCGCCAAAAGGATAAGTCCTGAAGGCATCTAAGGACGAAGCCAGACCCGAAACTAGACACTAGGTCGGCCGCAATAGACGGCTTTGATAGGACGGGTGCGTAAGCAGCGAGCGCAAGCGAGCTGCGAACATACCGTTACTAAAGACTAATCTACAAGACCTCTTTCTCCATTCTTTGTTTTTACGCCCTTCAGCGCGAGCCATTACCGAATCAGAAGCTATTTAAGGAAACAAAAAAGAATAGGATTGGTGCTATAACGGTCGGAGAGGAGATTGAATGGCTGAACGAGGCTGAGGATAACCTAGCCACCGCAAAGATACTCTACGATGCAGAGAAGTTCAAGGATTCCGCCTACTATTGCCACCAGGTGCTTGAGAAGTCGCTAAAGGCGCTGCAAATAAGGAAGCTGAAGAAATTTGAGATGGTGCACGACCTCGTGCTCTTGGCAAAGAGCGTTGATGCACCACACGATGTTATACAGGTATGCGAACGTGTGACAAAGTACTACATTTCGGCAAAATACCCTGTATCGATAAGGGTTATTCCGACGGAAGAGGATGTCGAGAGTGACATAGCTGACGTAGAAGGGGTGTTGGAGTGGGCAAGATCGATCCTAAAATAATGGAAACGCTAAAGAGGTTCAAGGCTGTCGCCAAGGGCAAGTACAGCATAAAACGTATGATACTATTTGGGTCTCACGCATCAGGTAAAGTGCGCCAGAATAGCGACATAGATATTATGGTGGTTACCGGCAAGCGGGACAGTGAGATAGTCGCAAAGCTCATTGACGAGTGGCACATGAAGCAGGGGATAGAGTATCCCGTCGACTTCGTCGACTACACCAGCACGGAATTCAACATGCTGGCCAAGCGGATAAGCCTGGTGAGGCATGTGCTTGAAAACGGGATAGAGATATGAGCGAACACTAACCTACAAGGCCTCTTTCTCCATTCTTTGTTTTTACGCCCTTCAGCGCGAGCCATCGATGGGATTATAAGATTGCATTTGGAGATGATATCATGATTATTTGCGTACTCGGCCGTCAGCCTGAGCTGGGCATTGCCGAGCTTGAGGCGATTGCGGGAAAGGGGAACGTGCGGCGTGTCGGCAGGGATTGCGCATTCGTCGATACCGATAAGGGGCTGTCGCAGAAAGGCCTCGGTGGCACCGTTAAGATGGGCGAGTTAATCGCGACATTCCCCTCAATCGAGATACGGGCCATTGCGCCGAGGCTGATAAGCGAGGTCGAGCGCGCGATTGCAGGGCCGGAAGGTGGCAAGAGGGTATTCGGATTGAGCGCGTACGGACTCAGGGTCGGGCGGGGAAGGCTGACCGGGCTCGCCCTTGCAGTAAAGAGGAAGCTGGGATCGAGGGGGATAAGCGCGAGGGCGGTTCTCGGGAAGGGGCAGGAGCTGAACAGCGCGCAGGTGATGCATAAAGGGCTCGATGGTAAAGGGGGGCACGAGTTCCTTATTGTTGGCGACGGGCAGAAGACTTACCTGGCAAAGACGGTATCGGTCCAGGATATAGACTCTTACTCGAAGAGGGATTACGGAAGGCCGGGGAGGGACACGAAGACCGGCATGCTGCCGCCGAAGCTCGCCCAGATAATGCTCAACCTTGCGGGAGCGGGCCCCGGCACGACGGTCCTCGACCCTTTCTGCGGGACCGGCGTCGTGCTGATGGAGGCGGCGCTTATGGGGTGCAGGGTCGAGGGCAGCGACATAAACCAGAGGATGGTCGATTGCACCAGAGAAAACCTCAGCTGGCTGTCGAAAGAGTACAATCTCAGGACGGAAGTGCGCAGGCTGGGCGTTGCCGATGCAACAGCCCACCATTGGGGGGACGGCATCGAAAGGGTCGTCAGCGAGATCTACCTCGGGCCTCCGCTCTCCCACAATCCCGGCAGGGCGGAGCTCGACGCGATCGTCGGCCAATGCAACGGCATTGCGGCAAGGTTCCTGAAAAACCTTCGTCCCCAGCTTGGTGCGGATGCGCGGTGCTGCATTGCCGTTCCTGCATGGTTCCATGACGGGAGGATCGTGCATCTGCCGGTGTCGAGGGTGCTTGAGGGCCTTGGCTATGCAAGGGTTAGATTCTCGCATGCGGGCCCTGAAGGTTTGGTGTACCGCAGGCCAGGCCAGCATGTCGCACGTGAGCTTCTTGTGCTTATGCCGAAATAGAATTCCTGGCTTCGCACGCAACAAATTATAACCCTTCTTTCGTAGAATATGCGATTTGATGAGCGTCGCACTAGAAGACCATCCTGAGCAGAGACTCATGTGCGTGGACAGCAATGGCACTGAAACCGGAAAAAGCGTTGACAGGAGGAGCGCCCACAGCAGCCCCGGCGTGAAGCACCTTGCGATACAGGTGATCGTGTTTGACAGGAAGGGGAGGGTCATACTTCATGAGAGACCGGCAAGGAAGGTTGGGGGCAGCGTGCTGGATTCGCCGACAACGCACGTGATCGCCGGTGAGACCGCGGAGATGGCGGCGAGGAGATGCCTCAGGAACGAGTATGGGATAGGCGACCCAAGGCTTACGATCCTTGGAGGGTTCTCGTACGAGAAGGACTACGGCGACGGCTCGTGCGAGAACGAGTACCTCCTGGCCGCGTTCACGGTCTACAGCGGCAAGGTTGCGGGGAGCGCAGAGGCGCCGCGCATAATCAGGATCGGCGAGGGGGAGATGGCGCGCGGGCTCATCTCAAACCCCGGGCGATACTCTGCATGGATTGGGGGCACATACAGGATTGTCAGCGCATGCCGGAAGGGGGCGCGAGCGCCATCCATAGGGCAGGACCGAATCGAAGGTGCTAAATAATATAGAGTGAATTCGTAATACGTTTTATGGATATGTGGAAGGCGGCGGCGCTTGCCCCGCTCATGTTAATGGCGCTCTCCGGCACCTGCAGGGCAGAGTTCGTGCAGCAGGGCAGCTACCTATGGCAGAACATCAGCGCTGCGATACCATCGACGCTCGCAGCGGCTTACAGCGCCAGCGGAAGCGCAGAGTTGCTGGTGCTCTCCAGCCAGGAATTCAGGGGGTACAGCAACGGGATGGGTTACACGGCCCTCTACAACTCCACGGTAGACGGGTCGGGGGTGGTGACGCTGAACGTGATGCCTGGCGAGTACTACATAGTTGTCGAGCCCAGGCAGGGGGGAATAAACGGGGAGGTTGATGGGCTGATGGTCCCGCAGGGCAGCGGAAGGCTCGTCTCCGTGTCAGGCAAATACAGCTACCAGATATCGGCGAGCAACTACAGCATTGTCAATGCCAGCTGGATTGGGAGCGTCCCGATGGAGTTCAGCTTTGACGGGTACAACTCTATAGTCAACGGCAGCGTGGCGTACACCTACCCGGCCAGGGTGAACAGGGGCGTGCACTACATGAACTTCACACCAGTATCGCAGGCAGAGCTGTTCATCTATGTGAACGTCTCGCCGGCGCTTGTGAATCCTATCGACGACAACGTCTCGAATGCGCTGGTCCCGGTGCCGATAGGCATGGCGAGCTACGGGCTGTACAACGATTCTGGAGTCTTGATACCCTACCAGGTGATGACAGACGAGATAGAGGGGGGCGCGGTGGTTAACAGCATAAGCGCATACAACGCCCTGCCTCCGACGAACGCGTCGGCATATGGGGCGAGCATACAGCTTAACACCGTGATGAACGTGGAAAGCGGCGGAACGACACGCGTCTACTGGTTGCAAAACGTCATGGTGATTAATACGCTGAACAGGAGCTTCCAGTACACGGATAACATATGGAACTACAGCGGCTACGCGGCGAACCTGTCGGACCTGACGCTCAGGGGAAACGGGCGCATCATAAATTCTACGATAGGCAACAGGAACGGGTCGCTGGAGTCGCTCTACGCGTACGCGTTGGGCTACACCAATTATTCATACCCGCTCTCGTTCTATCCTGTAACCAGCATCGTGAGCAACGCGGCAGGGGGGCCGGTCGTCCGCTTCGGCTATTACAACGGCTCCGGCCTGCAGTATTACGACAACGTGAGCTTTTTGATGCCGAAGGCGAGGGCCTACATGCTGGTAACCCCGTTCTACATGACCCCTAGCGGCAACCTGTACGACAGCGAGCTCGTCTTCGGAGGGGCGAGCGGCGGGGAGGTGTCGACGTTCAGCGAGCTCAACGCAAGCCTGCGCATGTACTATGATTCCAACGGCAGCCTGAGCCAGTTCCCGGCCCTCTACACATTCGGCCAGGACGCAGAGGAGGCGGCGATCGGGATAAGGAGCGTGCAGGATAATGCTACC
Source organism: Microcaldota archaeon (assembly GCA_021792295.1). Taxonomy (GTDB): domain Archaea; phylum Micrarchaeota; class Micrarchaeia; order Micrarchaeales; family Micrarchaeaceae; genus JAJYUY01. Next base: position 6,087 of record JAJYUY010000026.1, read on the forward strand.
GTCAGCGTCGGCCTTGGCACGCCGACTAGGTCCAGCGTGATTTACGATGCCGGGGAGAGGGTCATAACTACAACAGTATCGACCACTACCTCGATCCTGAGCACGAGCACTGAGCAGGCCGCGCCCTATGCCCCTGTGGCTGGGCCTGCGCAGGAAGGGGGCACGCCGCCGCTCCTGCCGATCTCTATTATTATATCAGCGGTAGTTGTCGCGGGGCTGCTGTATATCGCATTTAAGAGGCTTGGGGATGGCAGGGCTGGCGCGGTCCCTGCACAGCGATGATTGTCAGTACCATCCGCGCGCCTTCATCGCCTTTGCCACCCTGTCCACCGCTATAGTGTATGCGGCGGTTCTTGTGCTTACTCTCTTGCCGCTCTTCGCGTACGCCTCCTGCGCCGCTATGACGTCCCTGAACGACTTCGTGATTATCTCGTCGAGCCTCCTGTAAACCTCGTCCGCCTTCCAGTAATAGCCGCTGTTGTTCTGCAGCCATTCGAAATAGGAGCCGATCACCCCCCCTGAGTTTACCAGGAAGTCCGGGAGGTCGAAGACCTTTTTGCCGGAGAGTATCTTGTCGGCATCATTGGTAACAGGCCCGTTCGCCAGCTCTAGCAGTATCTTCGCCCTGATGTTGTCGGCGTTCTTCCCTGTTATCTGGTCCTCTATCGCGGCCGGTATCAGCACATCCACGTTAAGCTCGAGCAGCTGCTCGTTTGTGAGCCTCTCCGCGCCCCTGTACGCCTGCACGCGCCCGTACTTCTCCTTCGCCTCCAGCACCCTATCGTAGTCGAGGCCGCCATTGTCGTATATGGCTCCGTTGGAGTCGCTTATCGCCACAACCTTGGAGCCGAACAGCTTTCGCGACAGCGAGAATGCGAAGTTGCCCGCGTTACCGAACCCCTGTATCGCCACCGTCGCCCTCTTGAGGTTCAGGCGCCTGTACTTGGCCGCCTCCCTGAGTACGTACATCGCCCCCATCGCGGTCGAGTCGTTCCTTCCCTGTGAGCCCCACACCTCCAGCGGCTTGCCGGTTATGACCCCGAACTCGTTGTGGCCCGCCATCTTGCTGTACTCGTCCATCATCCATGCCATTATCTGGGGGGTTGTGTAGACGTCGGGGGCGGGTATGTCGATGCTAGGGCCTATGAACCTCCACAGCGCACGTATGTATCCCCTCGACAGGCCCTCCAGCTCGTAGTCATTCATCCTCTTGGTGTCGCATATTATGCCGCCCTTCGCGCCGCCGTAGGGCAGGTCGGCGAGCGCCACCTTCCATGTCATCCACGATGCGAGCGCCCTGACTGTGTCGAGCGTCTCCTTGGGATGGAACCTTATGCCTCCCTTTGTCGGGCCCCGCGCGTCGTTGTGCTGCACCCTGAAGGCCCTGAAGAGCCTTGTCTTGCCGTCCCGCATCCTGACCGGTATGTTGAACTCGAGCGTCCTCATCGGCTCCCTCAGGATCTGGTGGGCCTGCTCGTCGAGTCCCATGACCCTCGCCGCCTCGTCCAGCTGCGCCTGCGCAATCTTGAATGGATTCAGCTCCTCTGCCACATAATCACATTAACCACTCTTAATGCAAATCTTATATAGGTTTGCCTGCCCCTGCGCCGCGATCTGTATTATCGGTGCAAAAAGATTTGGAACTACTATGTTAATTCCTCCGACCTAGCGGCAAGAACCACAAGGCCAGAACAATGTTTTCGGTTACTCATATATCACCATGCGTTTATTTAAACCTGTTTTTCATATTACCTACAAACTACTATTCA
>JAJYUY010000027.1 GCA_021792295.1 Microcaldota archaeon
GAACTGAGAACCGATAAAACACATCCTCTGCTGGATGCGGTGATTGCATGACGCAGAGGAAGCCCACGCCGTTTACGGATGGGAGGATGTCACGCTTTTGGCAGTGAATGATGTGGGTGCGCATGATATCTGCGAATCTGACGAGGGAGGAGCTGGCCAGAAGGCTCCGCGTTAGCGAGAAGAAGATGCGCCTCCTACAAAAGCTGGTCTACGAGGACGCGCTGACAGGCCTGGGGAACAGGCGATACTTCGACGCCGCTTTCGGCGACGAGCTCGCTCTCGCGGAGAGGCAGGGAATAAAGCTCTCCGTCTTTGTAATCGACGTCAACGGGCTGAAGCGGATTAACGACACGAAGGGCCACAAGTTCGGCGACAGGCTCATCCGCAAAACCGCAAACGCCATAAAGGCGACGGTGCGCAGGGGCGACCTGGCGTTCAGGTACGGCGGCGACGAGTTCGTGATACTCGCGTTCACGAAGGGCAGAACCGGTGCCGGCTCTCTGTCGCGGAGGCTCGCCGGCGCGATGGAGTCGCGGGGCATAAGCGCTGCGATCGGCAGCGCAGGCATATGGGAGGCCTCAGGGAGCAGCGCCGCGAGGCGGCTGTTCAGGCTTGCTGATAAAAGAATGTACGATAGGAAGCTGAAGATGAAAAAGGGGGCTGCCTGACGCGGGTCCCCCCGTAGCACGGGTAAAAGCCCGGACGGGCAGATATTTATGCCTTTTTTCCCATTTTAATAGAGTTTTTGCGATGCGACCTCAAAGCTAGCGGAATCTATTGCTTGCAATGTGAGCTTTCATGAAGGACCAATACGATGTGATAGTGGCGGGCGCAGGTCTCGCCGGCTCTCTCGCGGCCGCGATAGCGGCCAAGGGCGGGGCCAGCGTTGCACTGCTGGACAGGAACAAGGAGCATGAGGTCGGCAAGAAGACGAACTGGGGCTGGGTCTGCGGCGATGCGGTTGCCGCGAGCCACCTCGACTTCGTGACCTCGAGGCTGGGCATAAAGTTCAGCACTCCGGAGCTGGACCACAGGGTCGACGGCGTGGTTGCCATCTCCCCAGACCTGCAGAGCAGGTTCCTCTTCGACGGCGAGGGCTACATACTCGACCGCCCGCTCTTTGGGCAGAAGCTGCTGAAGTTCGCGCTCAGCCACGGCGCCGAATACCATCCCGAGTTTGAGGTCGAGGGGCCGGTCATGGACAACGGCACAATGGTGGGGATATTCGGCAAGGACAGGAACAAGGCGCACAAAGAGCTGAAGGCGAAGGTTGTCATAGACGCGCTCGGCGTCGCGACCTCCCTCAGGCGCAAGCTGCCCGAGAACCCGTACGTCGACCGTGAGGTGGACATAGCCGATGTCGAATCAACAGGCCGCTTCATCTACGAGTTCGACGTCGACCATGAGGACCCCAACTACTATGATCCCAAAAACGCGCTAATACACCTCAACCAGGGGATCGCCCCGGGAGGCTACGGCTGGGTCTTCCCGAAGAGTGGGAACAGGGTTAACATCGGAATAGGGGTCCAGAAAGCGAGCCTCGATCTGCACAACCAGAAGCTGGGCAGGAAGGACACTCTGCACACGCTCATGAACGACTACATAAAGGCGAACCCTGTCATCAAGAACCTACGCCTCTACAACGCGAACAACAACGGCAAGGGCTATTGGTCGGTCGCTGTGCGCAGGCAGATGGACAGCCTCGTATTCAACGGCTACATGGGCGCTGGCGACAGCATGGCGATGCCCAACCCGATAAGCGCTGGCGGGATAGGGCCGGCCCTAGTCGCAGGGATCCTGTCCGGCGAGAACGCGGTCAGGGCTGTGCACGAGGGCGACACCAGCATAAACGGCCTTTGGGGGTACAACCTCGACTTCAACAATCTCTACGGCAAGAAGACCGCCGGGCTTGAGGTGTTCAGGGTCTACCTGCAAAGCCTCAACAATGACCTGATAAACTACGGCATGAAGAACTTCCTGACTACAGGGGAGGCGGTGAAGCTCGGCTACGGCCTCGCTCCGGAGTCGCTGAGCCTCGCCACAAAGTTTAAGATGGTGCTGAAGGGCACGCAGAACATAAAGGCCTTCACCAACCTGCTCTACGTCGTAAAGAAGATAAAGGAGCTGAACAGCGTCTACGAGCGCTACCCGAAGAGCACTGAGGGCTTCGCGGAGTGGAGGGCGCTCGCGAAATCGCACATGGACGAGGCCAAGGCAAGGTTCAGGCCGAGCCCGATATGATTACGTGATCAAATGAGCGCAGAAGATTACACGAAGTTCGAGAAGGCGAGGATAATAGGGGCCAGGGCGCTGCAGCTCGCCTATGGCGCGCCTCCTATGGTGAAGGTCCCGCCCGGAACGATAAACCCGATCGACCTCGCGGAACTTGAATTCGAGAAGGATGTAATACCCATAACGATACTCAGGGATTGATGCGGTAATCCTGCATAGCAGTACAGGAACTATGCATTACGCATCGCCATTATCGTCGCGCATAAGCTCCTGCTGCATTGCAACACACATTTTCTGCATCTCCAGCCACATCTTACTGCATGTACCCGATATCCCCTGCTCATCATTGACTATCCCGTTTATACATCCCCTAATCATTTCAAACCTGCCGGAGCATGCGAATTCCCTGAGCTCACTCGTCTTCTCCCCAAGAAAGGCGACGAACGGGTCTATGATGCCGCTTTTCATGCCCCCGAGCGTTCGGTATATGGTTATTTTGCATTCTCCCCTAGATATCAGATACGTTGCGTTTGAGACCGCTGCAATGTTCTCAAGAGTTCTGTTAAACTCATCCTTTACCTTCTCCATTTCCGACTCGAATCTGTCCACTAGACTATGGTCCTCCGAATCCTTTTCATAGCCAACACCACCCAATTCCATTTCGACAAAGCCAAACGCGCTGCAAACCCCATCGACCCCGTTCGTTATCGCGGTTCTGCATTCATCCTTCCAGCAATCAAGGCCCCTTGCAAAGCTTTCCGCCTTCGCATCCGGGGTAATAAGCTGTACTTTATCAGGCCTTCGGAGCATGCCTGCCATGTCCTGCTGGGTCATGCCAACGCCCTCCCCAACAACCCTCTTCGTATGTTCAACTTCCACCAAATCCCCATTCAGCTATCGCCGGGTATAATATATATCTCTTCCCTGCAGCTTCTGATTGCGCCAAATTACCATAAGCGCCGGGGTAGGGATTTGAACCCTAAATTCCCGAGGGAAACCGGTTGCCTTGTTCGCATCACAGATCAGCTCTCGCGATAAGAATCTCGAGACCGGCGCGTTACCGGATTCCGCCACCCCGGCATATGCAGAATATAAGGTTCCACCAAGTTTTAAAGCTTCCTAAACAAACAAAAAGCTACTTAAGCCTGCCATCTGAATTAGTATCCGTGGGCACCAAAACCAAACGCATGGCGGGCGGCCTGTTCAAGGAGAACAAGTACCTACGCATGTTTACGTTGGCGCTTTTCGTGGTCCTGGCCTTGGCGGGCCTGGCCTTCTCACTGTATATACTCTACGAAGCCCACACCGTTTACATGTACGCGCTAGGGCTGTTCCTGCTGGGGCTATCGCTTGTTTCCGGCTTCTTCAACGTATTCGCAGGGTTCCTCTACTACCGGTCGTATTTCTACGACAGGCACCTCGATGCGCTGAAGGCTGCGCTAAAGCCCATGCGCCGGTTTCCCACTGTTGCGATCGCGATGCCTGTGTATAACGAGGACCCGAAGCTGGTGATGCGCAACATGCTGCAGCTTACGCGCCTAAACTACCCTAAGGACAGGGTTAGGTTCTACCTGCTCGACGATTCCACTGAAGGCGGAATAGCAGCACAGCTCAAAGAGTTCGCAGCCGAGCACGGGATTACCTACCTGCACAGGGCGGAGAGGAATGCGTTCAAGGCGGGAAACCTGAACAACATGCTGAAATACAGCAAGGAGGAGTTCCTTGCCGTATTCGATTACGACGAATACCTCACAAACACGAACTTCCTCCTCGACCTTATCCCATACTTCCATGACAAGGACATAGGGTACATACAGACCGAGAAGAGCAGCTTCGGGGGCACGTTCTTCTCGGACAGCGTCAACCTCTTCGACGCGTTCTTCTTCAAGTTCATACAGCCGGCCCGCGCGTTCGACAACACCGCCATATTCGCGGGATCGTGCGGGATAATAAGAAGGAAGGCGCTAGACAGGATAGGCGGCTTCCCCGAGTACGTGATAGAGGACACCTTCCTAAGCTTCGAATCGAATCTCCACAACTACAAGGGCCTATACATACCGAAGATATACGCGTATGGCCGGCCCATAAGAACCTTCAGCGCGCTATCGAAGCAGCAGTGGCGCTACAACTACGGGGACACCCAGTTCCTGCTCTACTACTTCAAGCGGAGGACATCCAGGTTCAAGAGGGCGTCCCCGTTGTGGAACATCGACTACATAACCCACGGGTTCGGGCTGAACTACCTCTCTGTCACGCTAATACTGTTCACCATAGCCTCCATCATGATAGTCTTCTCAAACCTGCAGTTCGTGCACCTGAGCCTGTTCCAGATAATGAGCTCAGGAAGCGCGATGATCTACCTTGAGATCATGGGCGCGCTCGCTGTGATCCTGTCATTCTTCATGCCAGTCTTCCTGACAAGAGTCTACTTCAAAAGCGTGACTAAGGGGCTGATGGTCTTCATACTCAACTTCTCGCTCGCAATGGTGAGGACAAAGGCAGCCATATCCGCCATCTTCAACAGGCGCCCCTCATGGCAGTGGACGAGGAGGGCGCAGGGCAGGAAGGGCTACCTCCTTTACTCGCTCTACAGCACGAGGTACGAGCTCGGCTTCTCCTCTCTGCTCTTCGCACTAGGGGGCATGGCGTACCTCACCAACAACATAACCGGCAGTCTGTGGCTTGCGCTCTACGGTGCGCTCTACACCGGCGCGACCTTTATGATGTACAAGTACGGCTGATTCCATGCTCTATCTCAAGATCCACAACACAGAAAGCGGCGACATACTCGCCATGTGCGACTCGGCGCTCACCGGAAGGGTGCTCTCCGAGGACGAGGTGGAGATAAACCTCAAGGACTATTCCGAATTCTACATCGGCAGGCTCATGGATCCTGAGGGTGCACACGCGCTGATAAAGAGCACAAGGATAATGACCGCAAACATAGTCGGCGAGGAGTCTGTGCGCGTCGCGCTGAAGAGCGGCATAATAAAGAGGGGCCACGTCAAGAGAGTCATGGGCGTGCCGTACGCAAACTCGTTCAGGGTGAGGTAGCGCCGTCAGCTCCTGCCTCCAAGCCTGAGTATCGCCCTCGCAATGTTACCGTTTTCCTCAAAAAGCGCCTTTCTTACCGCCTCCCTGTCCGCAACCCCTGTCTTCTCGGCCACCATGTCTATGTCCTCGTCCGTGACCTCTACCGGCTCCTCGGCGGAGCCCGCGCCCGCCTTCCTTTCGGAGATATCGCCGGTTATCTGAAAGCTAACGTCGCCCTGCGCCTCAATCCTCGTTACCTGTGGGTTGCTTATGAGTATCTCCCCCCCTGCAGACCTTATCACGACTTCCGATGCGTCCAGCTCCGTGGACTTTATGCCCATCTTCGCCATGAGGTTCCTCATGGCCCTTGGGTCCATGTTCGGCATCATAACATCACTAACAGCATATAACATATTGGCGGAAAAGGATTTAGCCCCCTCTCCTTGTCTCCATCAATTCCCCCAGCAGAACGGTCGCGTAAGAGCCGGCCGGAAGCGAGAAACGCAGCCTTGCGCCATTCTCGCCGCTTCTTGCGCATTCCATCCCCCTAACCGGCGCGAACATCACCCTTGATGCCCCCTTGCAGTTGAGCTCGCTCATCCCGCGCACTCTGAAAGAGCCGAGCGAAAGCCCGAGCCTCTCCATCTCCTCCTTCTCGAATGCGGTGGGGCTCTGCGTCGTGTGCCCTAGTATGTTCCCCACAATGTACCCTTCGCAATCGTCCCCGGTGCACCTCTCCCTGGCTGAGAGGTCATAGAACCTGACCGGGTCCGGCCTGCACACAATGTCCCCCCTTCTCGGCTCTGTGTGGCCCTCATGTATCATGTTCTCGAGCTCCATGTTGAATATTCTGTCCTCGACCGAGTGCACGAACATCAGCAAGAGCGATCTTGGGAGCCTTCTCAGCGCGTTGGCGTACGCACCGTCGAACCTTGAGAGGTAGTCTATCATCGATCTCTCATACCTTAGGTGCTTCGGAAAGTAGCCGAGCGCCTCCTTGAAATCCCTCTGCTCGGCGAGCCTCCTCCTCGCTTCCATCGCCTCAGCGTTTGTCTCGTTGCCGATCTCTGTCAGAAACCGCATCGCCGCATCCTCGAAGCTTCCCTTCAATATGTCGAGCCCAACCTCGAAGTTGTTGCCCCTCGAGCCAAACCTCTGCGCGCCGAAATAGTTGGGGAACGTGACGGTAGATGCGGCGGCGCCGGCAAGCGCGTCGAATCCGGAGAGCTCCCTTACGGTTATGGTGAACCTGTTGCCCGCCAGCTCACCCATCCCGACCTTCTCGCCCCTCCACGCGCCGTTTACCCTTATGTCCTTTATCCTCAGCGCCTTAAGCCTATCGGGATCTGCGCCGAAAACGCTGCAGAGCTGCACCGATTTCGACACGCGGTCCTTGGTCCCGGCGAAACCCACCGCCCCCGCGCCCCTACCGACGCCCTCTGCGACCGCCTTGAGCGCCTGCAGCGTGTTCCAACCGTATTTCTGCATTACGAACACCGCAGACCCCCCTCCTGGATTGCTGGCCATCCCGAGCTGCTCCGGCCCGCAACCCCTGTCCACCTCAAGGACGGCACCGTTCCGGGCTATCTCCTCTACGACAAAATCCTCTGGCAGCTCCTTTATGGTGCCGGCAGCTTTCACACCCCTGGAAAGCGGCAGCATAAACATGCCTATATGTGATACTCGACCCCTATCTTGGGCACGACCGCATTGTACTTTCTTGAGAGATCATCCCTAAACTCAATGAGCTTTTCTGCCTCCCCATGCACCACGAACACGTTCCTCAGCCCCCTGATCCTGCCGACCAGCATGTCAAGCTGCCTCCTGTCCGCGTGCGCGGTGAGCCTGTATGTCTCGATCGGCAGGCTTATATGGAGGGTCGTCTTTTCGACCTTGACCTCCTTTGCACCGTCCTGTATGGCCCTGCCCGGCGTCCCGACCGCCTGGTATCCGACTATGAGCAGCTTGTTCGACCTCTCCCTGCCGAGCTTCGACAGGTACGATATTATGGGCCCCCCGGTCATCATGCCGCTCGTGGTGACTATTATGCACCCCTCCTTCTTCTTCATGACCGCCAGCCTCATACCCTTCTTCTCTATGGGGACGAAGTTGGGGCTCCTGAACGGGTCGTAGTCGCTCATGAGTATGCGCTTCTGTAGCTCCTCCCTGCAGTATATCACGTTGTGGCGGTATATGCGCATCGCCTTGTTTATCATCCCGTCGACGTATATGGGGGCCTTCGGCAGCAGCCCTGAATTCATGTAGTCGTCAAGTATGAAGAGCACCTC
>JAJYUY010000004.1:0-12694 GCA_021792295.1 Microcaldota archaeon
TATGCTGGGCCTCGTGTTGCCAATGTTTGTGAGGCTGACCGGTATGTAGTTGGTCATGCCCTTGCACAGGGTCGCCATCGTCGTGCTCGCCACGAATGTTGGGGGGCTTGGCACCGGCGATGGCCCGCTCGTTCCTGCGAAGGCCACGCCTGCCATTATTCCCGCAAACAGAAGTATTGCCATTGTTGTCGATATCCTCATTCCTACACCTTAGCGTGAGTTTTAGCCCTTACCTTTGTGTCAGATTCCTTCTTGCCGTCCCTTATGCGTATTATCTGGTCGCAGTATTCGGTTATATCAAGATTGTGGGTCACCATGATGATGGTGACCTTCTGCTCAACGCAGATGCGCTTCAGCAGCTTTACGACGTTCTCCCCAGACTTCGTATCGAGGTCGCCCGTGGGCTCGTCCGCAAGTATTATTGAGGGGTTGTTGACGAGCGCCCGCGCTATCGCAACCCGCTGCTGCTCGCCGCCGCTAAGCTTCGTCGGAAGCATGTGCAGGCGACCGCCCAAGCCGAGCTGCTCCAGCATGCGCACCGCCCTCTCCCGGCGCTCCGATTCGGAGAGTGGCTGCATCATGAGGGGCAGCATTACATTCTGCTCCGCGGTGAACCCGTTTATCAGGTTAAACGCCTGGAAGACGAATCCCAGTCTTTTGTTCCTGAAATCGGCCAGCTGGTTGTTCGTCATGTCGGTCGTTAGGGCCCCGTCTATGTACACCTGCCCGTTGGTCGGGCGGTCTATCGTGCCGAGTATGTTCATGAGCGTGGACTTGCCGCTGCCGGACGGCCCAACAATCGCAGCAAACTCGCCCCTCTTAAGCGCGAAGGAGACGCCGTCGAGCGCCCTTACGGTTATGTCGCCCGAACGGTAAACCTTTGTGACGTTCTCGACCCTGACTGCGTCGGTTGCCATGTAGTTATTATGTTGCGCAAAGTATTTAAATAGTTTAAATTTAAACTATATTTCGCTTTTTGGTTGTTGGAGCATAGGCGCCCGTAAGTACGGCGCGCGCATGCCAAGGATAGCATTTTATATATGAAGAGGGATAGCATCATTGGGTGTTTAGATGGAGGGCAGGAATCTTTTGTTTGGGGTCGTGGCGTTCTTGGCGTTAGTCGCGCTGGTGGTTGTGGTGTATTTCGCGACCGGGAGGGCCGCAACCGCATACAATCCTTCGGCAGGGACGGGCCAGCATTATGCCCAGGTGCCTGTAGAGCTGACCGACCCGGGATTCCTGCCAAGGGGCACGAGCTCGCTTCTCATCACATTCAGCAACGTTTCAGCGTCGATCAACAACAGCGTATGGATCGATGGCGGAGGCTTCGGACCGGTCAACCTGATGGCGCTGTCGAACGTGACAAGGACGATCTCAGTACTCGACATACCCGCTAATGAGAGCGTGGCGCTGATAAGGATGGGGGTCAGCAGCATTAGAATCGACATAAACGGGACTGTGTACAACGCCACCGTTCCCGGCAACGCGATAGTGTCCGCGCTCGCGAACGGGAATGCGGTCGGCAGGGGGCGTAGCATACTCATCAGCGTATCCCCGAGCGCATTCGCGTCTGTCACCCGGATAAGGCCTGGCATCGAGATGGCGTACGGGGCGGTTGGCACCGTGGTTAACGGGAGCGGCTCCTATGTGGGCCAGCAGGAGGGCCTAGAGACCTCGGAGAGGGCCGCACTAGACGCGAGCGCGGGATCGCTTTCCATAGACAGCGCCAATCTCTCTGCGAATGGCAGTGGGACCGCCATATCGGTGTCGGTCAGCGCCGCCTCTGAACCGACGCAGATAAGATCTGTAGTTATAATAGGCCCGGAGAACGTGTCGTACAACCAGAGCGGGATATCGGAGGTGGCCAGCAGCTACGCCGATTCCGTATACGCTCAGGCGCAGGCCGAGCTTGGATCCAGGAACAGCAATACGATGGCATCGGGCCTTATAAGCTCCATATTCGGCAACCAGAACGTCGCAGATCTCAGGAGCGCTGCAGGAGTCAGCGACAACCGGTTCTTCAACGAGAGCCTGGTCAACCTTGGCGCTATAGGCGACGTGCTCGCGAGCAACATAAGCACACTGTTCGGCACAGGTATAACAGGATCGCTTACAGGAGGCGGCGTCAACGAGACCGCGAAGCTGGACACGCTTAGAAAAGAGACGTACGCCAGCGTGGAGGCGCAGCTCTACAACAGCACAGGCGCGGCGGCGCGCTTCCAGGAGAGGATAGGTGCGACCGCGTTCTCCGTCGGGCAGGATGGGATGCTCTCAACAGCGCACAGCAGGGGAACCGGGATGTACCTGGCTGCCGGACAGAGCGCGCGGCTGAGCTTCACGGGCACGATACCGGTCGGGCAGCTCGCATACGCCAGCCTTGTCAGGGGGGCGAACTACACGATAGTGGTTGTCGGAAGCGGCGGGGCTGCCAGCTACAGCGTCACCGCCGGTTAGAGTCGCAAGCAAATTGAGAGATTACCTATGCGGAGCACAGAGCAGAGCCAGCACCGTTTACAGGTGTAAATGCGGGGACGAATGCAGGAACAGAGGCCCACAACCATTTATGGGCGGGGGTCGCCAGTAAAAGAGCGATGGTGTCACAGAGTCTATGGCGTGCTTGATGGCTCGCGCTAAGCGCTTCTAACAGGGCCTAGCAGCACCGTAGTGCACTTTGGCCCAACAGGCCGCGGAGAAGCGGGTTAGAGCTTCTTCACGTTCTTCGCGCGAGGACCGCGGTCGCCCGCCTCTACCTCGTATTCCACAGCATCGCCAACAGCAAGCGTGGCACCGCCTTCCACAGCGGATGTGTGTACGTACACATCCTTTCCATCGTCTCCGGTTATGAAACCGAATCCGCGTCCAGCGTTGAACATCTTTACCTTTCCCTTCATGAGATCACATATAGATTGTATTAAATTATTGTGTAGTGGGTTTATAATACATACTGTCGGAAGCAGAGATCGAGAGACTTGGAGATGGGAACGCAGAAGGTCAGTTCGCCTTCCCGAAAGCCCCAATCGCCCTTTTCAGCTCTGCGTGAGTTTCCGCATATTGCTCTATGGGCACGTTTTTCTCTATCGCCTCCCACGCCTGTCTTATGCTCCTTGCACCTGCCTCTGGGCCATCCGGATGGCCGAATACGCCCCTGCCCGGCACCATCGAGAAGTCCTTTGTGCCGAACGTCCTGTACATCGGCAAAAGGCTGCCGGCCCAGTCGCTCCCCCCTGGAACCGGAAGCGATGCCTTGAGCCCGCCCCATTCCGACAGACATATGTCGACATTCTCTTTTACCTCTTCCGTTGTTGTGTTCATGCGGTCGCCGAGGCCGGGCATTATTATGCCGTCGAATCCTGCGAGCCTCTGCAGCTTCGTGACAACCTGCGTCGAAAGCCCGAAGTGCGGATGGCGCGTGTAGGGCGCTATGAAGTCGAAGTGGGAGAACATCGGCACCTTTGCCCTCCTCGAGAGCATCCTCACTGCCGACAGTCCGACCGGCATCCCATTCAGCATCACGCTGTTGCCCCCCGATTCAACCACCATGTCGTGCAGCTCCAGAATTCGGTCGACCTCGTCAGTTATGTTCGCTATGAATATCTTCTTCTCGCCGGTCCTGTCCTCCGCCTTGTGCATCGATTCGATGACCGCGGCCACCCTGTCGCGCGTCCTGCTGTATTCCACGTCTGAGAGCATCTCATCGTCTTTCGTCGCGTCTATCCCTCCCAGGTAAGCCTTGTAGGCGAGTTCCGCGAAGTCCTTCGGCCTCAACCCTATGTTCGGCTTCACGACCCCGCACACGAGAGGGCGGTCGTTGACCTTTAGTATCTCCCTGATCCCCTTCACCCCGAATTTGGGGCCTTCGAATCGCTTTAGATAAGGGTCGGGAAACTTTATGTCGAGAAGCTTTATCGCGTTTATGCCTGGTGTGAAGAAAGCGCCCTCGCCGCACGCCGCCGTCATGAGGTTTGGGAGCTTCGCGCCGAAGTTTATGTGGGGGTGCGCTATCCTTACCTCGACCTGGTTGTAGATCGGGCCCTTTGCGTGGAGCGCCTCCAGACTGGGGACTGATGTCGTGCCAAGCCGCTTCAGCTCTATCACCTTTGCGCCGTGAACCGGCCTGAAGTCCTCGTCAACGTCCACCCTCTTCCAGAGCGCGGTGCTCTGCTCCCTGCACAGGTGCGCGGCCGTGTCCTCCACGTCGAAAGGGGTCTCAAAGTAGTACTTGAATACGCAGTATTTATCCATATCCAGCTTGTCGGAGCTTGCAAAAAAGGGCTCGTTCTCGCTCTTCATTCGCCCACCACTTCGACGATTACCTTCCTCTTCGGCCTCGGGCCGTCGACCTCTATGAAGAATATCGTCTGCCATGTGCCCAGCAGCATCTCCCCATCTTTCAGGGGTATCGACTCGCCAGAATTCATAAGCATCGATTGCAGGTGCGAATGCGTGTTTATCCTGTCATCCACGTTGGTAGTGTCGTGCCCGTAGCCAGCCTTCCTTGGCGCGAGCTTGTTGAAGAAGTTCTCGAAGTCCTTCATGAGGCTCTTCTCGTATTCGTTCACGCGTATCGCGCCTGTTGTGTGCTGGCTGAACACTATGACAAAGCCGTTGCTTATGCCACTCTTCTTTACAGACTCGGCGACCTTGTCCTTTATGTCTACCAGCTCGAACTCCTTATTCGTGGAGAGCCCTATTTCATCGAAAAACGTCCTAATGCAAAATACCCCATTACAAAACTAGTCTAGCATTGAGTCCAAGCGTATAAATAGCTTGTTTTGGCAAACCCCATAGCAAGATATTAATCGTTAATCCGGCAATTAGTAACATGGAGGGCAGATTTACCAGCATAGTGCCCATACGCTGGAACGATGGCAGAGGGGAGATAGTCTGGCTGGACAACACGCAGATACCGTGGAAGGAACTGTACAACTCCACAAAGGACCTTGACCGGCTCATAAAGGCCATACAGGCGCTCGAAATACGAGGCGCACCGATCCTTGGGGAGGCGGGCGCATACGGGACCGCGATGATAGCGAACAACACCGCCGGAACCCCTGACCAGATACTCAAGAACATCGATAAGATGGGCAAGAGGCTTGCCGAGGCGCGCCCGACGGCCGTTAACCTTAGCTGGGGGGTGCACAAGGTGCAGGAGGCGGTGAAAGCTGCTGTAGAGAGAGGCGAGAGCTCAGATGCGATAAAGGAATTGGCGGTAAGCACGGCGAAAAGGGTCCAGGAGGACAACATTGCAGCAACACACCGGATCGGGGAGGCTGGAAAGCACCTCGTGCACGATGGCGACGTGCTCGTTACCGTGTGCAACGCGGGCACCCTCGCATGCGACGGAATAGGCACCTCTACCGCGCCGCTTCGCGCTGCGTGGGCCGATGGCATAAGGTTCAAGACGCTCGTCGCATACACCGCCCCCCTTTATCAGGGGGCGAGACTCACAGCGTGGGAGCTGCACAAGGACGGCATACCGGTCAATGTCATAACGGACAACATGGCGGGCCACCTGATGCATGAGGAGAGGGCCACTGCGGTTTGGGCCGGAGCGGACAGGATACTCTGCAACAAGAGCGACGAGAGCGGCACCGTCTACAACAAGATAGGGACATATGGGCTTGCGCTGATGGCAAATTCGCTGCGCCAAGAGGGCACCGACGTCAAAATGTACGTTGCAGCACCCACATCGACGATTGACACTAAGGGCACCGTCGCGGACGTAAGGATAGAGCAGAGGAAACCCTATGAGGTCGAATACCTGTTCAACGGAACCAGGATCGTTCCGGAGGGGGTTGGCGTGCTCAACCCCGCATTCGACAGGACGCCGCCCAACCTTGTTTCTGCGATAGTCACGGAGCTTGGCGTTGCAGAATTCCCGTATGACAGGTCGCTGAAGGGATTCATCGAACAGAGCGCAATGCACGCTAAGAAGTGATCAGAGCCTTGCGCCCTTCAGCGCGTCCTTGCAAATGCAGTTGCGCGCATTTGGCGCGTTGGTGATTATATCGCCAATCAGCTTCCTGACCTGCTCGGAGCTTCTCCCCATCGCGGCCGAGACGTCGTCGGCCGAGACCGGCTTCTCCTCCCAAACGTCGTAATCGGTAACCGTGGCTATCGTCAGGTAGCACAGCTCCGCCTCCCTTGCGAGGCTGACCTCCGGAACGAGCGTCATGCCTATTATGTCTCCCTTCAGCACATCCTTGAAGAACCTTGATTCGGCCCTTGTCGAGAAACGAGGCCCCTCGACCGATACATATGTACCGCCCCTTCTTATCGGTATTCCAAGGTGCCTTGCACTGCCTTCAGCAGTTTCTGCAAGCTCGTCACAGAACGGGTCGGCTAGCGAGATATGCACCGCCTCATCGTCATAGAACGAGTATTCGCGGCCCTTTGTGAAGTCGACGAACTGGTCCGGGAGCACTATGCTGCCAGGCGCAAGCTCCCTGTTCAGGCTCCCTACGGCCGATGGCGCTATTATTCTGGTTACGCCAAGGCTCTTCATCGCCCAGATGTTTGCCTTGTAGGGGACCGAATGGGGAGGGAATGAATGCTGCCGGCCGTGCCTCGGTATGAATGCGACCCTCCTGCCGTTGAAGCTCCCTATTGTTATTGCGTCGGAGGGTTTCCCGAACGGGGTGTCGACCTGAACCTCCTCCTGGCCTCCCATCAGTGAGGCGTCGTAGACGCCTGTTCCGCCTATTATGCCTATCTCTGCCGTTGCCATTGAACCATCATGTGAATAACTCCCTAATTTTAAATATCTAACGTTTGGTGGTTTGAGGATGTTGGACAGCCGTCCAAGACAATGGCAAGGCATATATATTTCCCGCATCGCGTAGGTTAGCAGTGATTTGAATGGTAACGAAAACAAGGATGGGTGGTGTTGCTGGAGCGATCGCTGCTGCGGGAATCGCGGTCGGCGCAATGGGCATCGCGCCTAGGCAGGCGGATGCATCGAGTGTTTGTATAGGGGTGTCGGTTGGCGCGCCTATGTATGTACCGCCTCCGGTAATGTATCAGCCGCCTGTGTATTACGCACCGCCTGTGTATCAGCCGCCTGTGTATTACGCACCGCCTGTTTATCAGCCGCCTGTGTATTACGCACCGCCTGTGTATCAGCCGCCTGTGTATTACGCACCGCCTGTGTATCAGCCGCCTGTGTATCAGCAGTACTATCAGCCCACAATCTCCAATTTTGGGCTTACTGTAGGGCCGCGCGGATTCGGGATAAACCTCGGCTCTTTCGGCCCTGGAGGGTTCCTGAATTTCAACCTAAGGTCATTCAGGCGCTTCAGGCGCTGAACCGGTTCCCCATTACGGCCCATGCCGCGTGATATCGGCACGGGCCCTTCTTCTTCCGGCTAGCTCTAGGTTGTCGAGTTTATCTGGGCTGCTATCTCGCTAGGAGGATATAGGCCTCTGTTTGGCGATGCAAGCACCAGAGTGACCATGTAGTTGTCCTTATAGCCCACTATTGCGATGGTGGTAACCCCGTTTATAGTGGTGTTGAAAGAGGAGTAGGTAAACCCGCCGCTCTTGCTGCTGTTCATCTGAAGGCCATTCGCTTGCGACATACCCAGGTCGAAATTGTAGAGAGTGACCGCGTCGTTCGCCTCTAGCACCGTCTCGCTCATCGTGGAGTTTGCCACGGCGCTGGTGCCGTACTGGGTTGGTGTCCCATACACAACCGCCCACCCATGCGTCACGTTCCTCATGAGCGCCGCTACTGTCGCGTTTGTGTTGTTTGTAAGGAGCTTTTGCACGCTAGATATGTATGTTATATTGTATACCGCCTGCCCGCCCCTGGTTGCAGAGGTATTGAATATCATCTCGATCTGCTGCCTGCTGAGGCATGGACATCTCACTGCAGATAGCATGGAATTGGATGAGCGCACTGATGTGGGGCCGGATATGGGGGCCGCGCCGGGCAGGGCGAGGCCAAATGCACCGTAAATGCTGGCGTAGGCGGCGACGAGCATGACCGCGGTAAGCAGGGCCATGGCGGCGCCAGTGAGCAGGCTCCGCCTCATCGCCGTGTTTTGTGGGCGCACAGACCCTCTCGCTCCAGCTCCTCTTCGTTTCCCGGGCATGATACATATTCGCTCGAAAGGGCTTTAAAGCACACCGGTGAAAAGCTCGTTCACTTCCTCTTCAGCACGAAGACATACTCGCTCTCTATCTTGTCGTACGCCTCCTCGAGCCTCTTTTCATCGACGCCGGGGGGCAGGCCGTGCATCTTTTCTATCCTCTCCATCATGGCCCTGTGCCACTTTGCCATCGCCCTGTGTCTCTCGTCGAGCTTCATGCGAATCCCCAAGCCACCATCTCCAATAACAGTATTATGGCGCCAGGCTTCATATACCTTTCCCGGGTTTTGCGTTACCTTTTGGTTTGGGTTCCTGTCCCGCCCCGTTCAATGGCATGCCGTCCCGATAGTTTGCTGTGTAGGCCCCATTGCTGTTTGGGCCGTCGCCGTCGCAGCTATGATATCCTGTTGAAGAGCTTGTACCCCAACAGCCGCCGTCCTCGGAGAGCGCGTTGTAGTGGGTTCTGCCAGCGGTGCGCTGGCTGTACTGCAGGTCATAATATTCGGTGGAGCATCCCCTTTCGAGCACTGTGCCGCCGCACATTCCCGCAGGTATTGGTATCAGATTGCGTATGCCTGCACCGCACCGGTGAGGTGGCAAAGCGCCTGCAGAGGCCGCAGGGTTGGATCTGCAATTGGGAGGAATGGGCTTCTCGGCCTTATCTGTCTAGCATGAAGGACTGAGAGGGCTACAAGTTGACTTTATCTTTTTTGGCGACTGTGATGGGGGGCCGGCAGAGGCGCATTGCGGGTTATCCTGCGCTCCATCGCCGCTACCGCGTGCTCCTCGCTGCGCATTGCACGGATTATGTTGGCTCGCTCGTACCATGGTATGAAGAGCAGCAGGAACGCCATGAGGCCTATCAGGTGCACCAGCAGGCTTGACGAGACGAAAAACGAGAGGAACGTGAAGACCCCCAGCAGGAGCAGCAGGACGGATAGCAGCACGAACATGAACCTGCCGTACAGGTGATGCAGCCGCTCCTTGTCCTCTATGTAGACCTCCATAGAGATGATGGTCGCTGCGGCGAACGAGAGTGTTATTATCGAGGTGCCAAGGCTTATGCCGAAGTCTGCGTAGCCCCTGTAGTACTGCATCCCCACGAACGACTTGACATAGCTTGCGAGTATGCTTATTACGAATATCGACCTGAGGTTGCACTTGCGCTGGAACGAGCTGTTGAAGTTCTTCAGGTAGACGCCCAGTATGAATATAAGCATGGCGGGCAGGTAGAGATTGTAAAGAAGGTCGCCCTCGGTCGTCATGTTGAACGGCGACGATAGAAACAGCCCGAGCTCGCTTGTGTTGTTGAAGTAGTAGGTGAAATAGACAGAGAGCGCTACGAATAGCAGCGCTGCGAGAAGCGGCCTTAGCACCTTTATTCTCATCGGTTAGAATGCATGTGCTATCTATTAAGCGTTTTCTGTGCGCTGTTCGGCACGTGCTGAGAACAAGGGCTTCGCCATGCCAACACCAATGGGCATCATAGGGCTGGAAGAGGCAATGAAAAGATCACAGCAGCAACAGAAACAGCAAAAACAGAGTAAAATATGGGCATACCAAAAACTCAAACGTTATGGCGAATCCGAATCGTGATCATTTATCATAACGGTGAAATCTGGGAGTTCAACACAGCATAAAATATCTATAAAACGTTGTTTGGGCGACTCTCTCCAGTTATCCGGCGCAGTTCATTTCAGGTAACCAAGGAAACCCCTCAAATGGGTGAAACGGATCGTTTAATATAATCTCTAAGTGGTCTTGTTCTAACCCTGCTTTTGTCCTCTCACTTTGTTCACGGGTCAAAGGCCGCGGCATCGGCATGTAGCGGACACAGCCCGATACCTATATATATCTCGTGGGGCGTGGTCATAAGTATGGGATTTCTAAGTGTGTTCCGAAGAGCAAAGGCAGAGGCGAAGCCCAAAGAGCGCGCCGAGCCCTCCGGCGAATCCGGAATTACTGTTGAGGTTATCGAGGAGTACCCCAACGGCAGGCTTCTCAGGCGTGTCGATCATAACATGATGGACTTTGTCATGGGCCCGTTTGGGCGCATGGAGTGGATGCCCAAAACAAGCGTCTACTACGAGGAGAAAGAGGCGATAGTGATGCCGCTGGTTCCAGGGCCGAAAACAGTGCAGAGCAGTGCTGAGGGCGATGCACAGGTTTGAGCTCAGGGAGCGCGCGACAGGGCTCTCGGAGATGGAGCACGTAAAGAACCTACTTAGGGTCTCCGCCGTTGGCGGGATAACCAGCGCGCCCATGTTCGTCGCCTCGCTGGTCTCCAGCGGGAAGGCTGCGGAGTTTGAGGCCCTCGGCGCGATCGTAACAGTGATAGGCGCATGCGCAGTTGTCGGCACCATGGAGGCAAGGAGGCTGCTGCGCACTAGGGAATACAGGGATGCGCAGGGCAGATGAGGCATATAGGCACATGGGATATGGTCTGCGGGCATCCAGTGAAAAATTCTTATCTTATTTCAGGGTAAGGTAATTTAGCGGGATAAGGGCGGCGTCACTCGACCGTTATGGAGTACTGCTCGTACATCGTGCCCTTTAGGCCCTCCTTTGCCAGCCGCAATACTACATCGCGATCGGCAGGGCCGAAGCTCATGCTCTCTCCCCAGAACACGACCCTCTTTGCAACAGGATCGTCTCTGACGAAGCCCCCGCCGTGCTCGAGCACCTCCGCCCTCGTGGTGTAGCGGGTGGCGATTATGCCATCGGTAATGCCTAGGATCGCCTTGTGGGCGTCGTTGTCCATGCGATAGCCGCCTATCTTGAGGAAGGTCCTTCTCTCCCCGTCTGCCAAAGCCTCCATCAGCAGGAAGCGCCTTGGCATCTCCCTTGAGAGCTGCTCAAGGGGGCGGAGCGGGGGGCTTACCGAGCGCTCGTACTCGGAATCGGACAGCCATACCAGGGGTATGCCCATTATGCCCTTCTTGTTCCAGGCGCCGGGCCCGCCATTAATATCGACGTCAAGGTAGAGGCCGCTGCCAGCGTCCCCTGGGCTCTTGGACATGCTGTGCGTGCGCTGCAAGGAATCAGTCGCCGCTGGTCTCCTCGCAGACGCGAACCACGTTGTCCCAATCGAGTGCCATCTCCGCCTCGTAGGCCATCCTGTCGCGCCTTAGCGCAGCCGCCACGGTATCTTTGCGGGACAGGCCAAGGGCCACCAGATCCTCTCTAGACAGCTGTGAGATTCTGGGGTAGCAGTTTATTCTGCTCTCGCGCTCTGATGCCTCGCGAGCCATCTCAGACTGAGTCGACTCAGGCAGCGTTGCCGTCGCAACCTCTGCTGTTTTCCCTATTGTGCGGGTTCTTGCCATGATAGCACCACGATAAGGTGCGTCAGAAAAAATATATATAGCTTACGATTGCCCTCTTTGTGTGTGGTGAGCGCCTTGTCTGCGAGGGAAGATCGCACAGGATAGGGTCGCTGCGGGCGGGTCCCTGGATCGCGGACGGGTGAAGCGCCGCAGAATGGAATATCGTTTTGTGCCGAACTCATAGATAGTAATAAATATTTTAAATTGGATTAACTCGTGGGTAGGGTAGGAACAATATGCCCATTTGTAAGTGGGCCTAGCAGAACTCGGCGGTAAAATGGTTACAAAGGAGGACAAAGAGGAGAAACATAGAAGACAGACAGAGGAGCGAAGGATCGATTCCAGGACCATAAGGGATCTGCTGAGCGACAGGGACTTCCATAAGGACATTTTCGAACAGCAGGAGCCCATATTGCTCTCCTTTGAGCGCTTAACGCGAAGGTTTGAAAAGCTGGGCTGGGAGGTGGAGCCGGAGGACATCGCCAAGATCGAGGAGGCGTTAGGCAGGGGGGTGCCGGTCGCCGAACATAGGACCCGCAACGAGGATACAGGCGACAGGACTGTCCTTGTAATCGCAGAGAGGGAGCTCATCGCCAGAGTTCTGTTGGCCATAGACAAACAGACCCACAAGATAGTCGCGTTGTGGGAGAGATGGCGCGACAAACAGCTTGGCTATGGGGAAGACCGGAATATGGTAATGAACCGCTATGGCAGCATACGCGATATGGGAAAAGAGGTCATGAAGAACCTTATCCACAACCCCCTCTCGCCGGACGAGATCTACCTGAACCAGTCCAATGCGGAACTGATAATAAACCTTGCCAGGAATTCGCAGGAGCCAGGCGGGCTGCCCTTCGACATGAACCTGGTTTTTAGGCTGGATGGTGTGAAGTCCAGGCATCCAAACGAGTACGCCAAACACTACAGCTCGCCGGTTGACAGGGAGCGGGAGAGGCTGGCAGAGCTGCTAAGGAGGCAGAAGAGGGGCGAGGGGGACAGGGAGAACTCAGAGGCCATATGATCATGCTGTAAAATTATGTCAAATATGTATTGTGATTTTATGCCGGAAAAAACAACCGAGATGAGGGCAGGAAGGAGGGAGCACACACCGCCGACAAAGAGCAACGAGCCCAGGGTAAGGTCGTATTTGAGGACCGGATCTACTTCGTCCGGCTTCCCCGAGTCGCCTGTAATTTCTGCAGATTTGAAGCTGTCCGGTAACCCTATCGCTGACACGTTCAGGCCGAACATTTCTACAGGGCAGTTCGGGAGCTACGG
>JAJYUY010000004.1:12704-32820 GCA_021792295.1 Microcaldota archaeon
CTGCATCCGCCTGTTGCCTTGGGCTGTTGATCTTTTGCGATCGAAGGATGATCCGTATGGATAATACGACCGAGAATCCGGTGGGCACCGCAGAGAGGGCGAAACGCATCGAGCAATTCCTTCGCGGCACCGTGGCGCCGAGAGGCACACCTATACATCCGCTCACCGCCAACCTTGCCAGGCTTGACGATCTCATACTCAGCGCAGGGGACAGCGCCGCTGTCGCAGGCACCACTGACGCGCTGCTGGAATGCATAGTCAACAGCGTGGAGGAGATCGCGAGGTCGAAGGCGCACCATACGCTCACCGAGAACGAGCTAGAGGTGGCAGTGGAGGTAGCGAGGATCCAGGCAAGGCTGTCGCTTGTGATAGCGATGTCGAAGGAGCAGCCTGGCGGCGATACGCTGAACAGGGTCTATGATGCGCTTCTCGCAGGGAAGAGCACGAGACAGTGGGACTCGGTTGACCGCATCCTGGCGGACGCCATCCACAATAGCGGCAACTGCCCGAATGGGCTGAAGAGGAGGCTGAGGCATGAGATTGCGCAGTATCAGATTGAGCGGTACGCATCGTCCGAGCGGGGAAACAAGAGGGTATGATATCATGGCAGCAAGAGAGGCGGTGAGGGGGGCGGCGCTCGACAGGAGCCTATGGCTCTTCGACTACGACGGAGTCTCCGTGCCCGCGTATTCGGGGGTGGAGATTGCTGAATTAAGGGGGAGGATCCTGGGGTTTGTCGCAGAGCAAAGGCGAATCCCGGTCGCAGAGGCGGGTGCTGCATTAGAGGAGATGAGGGCCAGGAACCCTAGCATGACAAAATGCTGTCATGCGCTCCTTTCTCACGAGTTCCCCAATGTGCCCCTGAAAGAGCTATTCGAAAGGCTGTGGGGAAGCGAAGGCCACTACGATCCCAAGAGGTACCTCTGGGACGAGGAGATGATAAGGGGGCTGGCGGGCATCAGGGCCAATGGCGGGCCAAGGCTTGCCGTATTCACGAACAACTCAAGCGCGGTCGTCAAAAGGTCGATGGAGAGGAAGGGCATCTCGTACTATTTTGACCCGGTGGTGCTCGGCTGGGAGGATCTTTTCCCGTACTGGAAGTTCAACGTAGAAGCGTACGAGACCGCGTTGCGCCGCTTCAACGCTGGCGCGAATGAGGCGCTCCTGATAGACGACGATGAAGAGCACCTGCGCATCGCAGAGGGCCTAGGCATATACACTGTCCATATAACGAACGGCGGCGATGACACAGGACTTGCAGACGAGAGCGCCGTGACGCTCAACGAATTCCTGCGCAGGAGCGCGAGATAGCGCACGTTGAGCCCCTCTTGGGAAGGCTTATGAATCTGAGCAGAGATTTGATCTCATGGCGGCCGGGGAAGAGGTGAGTGCATCACTGATATAGACGACCTGATATCGGACGAGGAGGAGACCGGGAGGCCTGTGGTTGCAAGGAGGGCCGACCTCGACGACATAATGGACGATGGCGGTGACATCGTCGGCCAGGTAGAGGAGGGCGCTTCCAGCGCCAAAAGGAGGGAGATAGGGCGCGTCGAGTCGTTCTTCGCAAAGATAGGCGTCGTTGCGATAGCGCTTGCCGGAACATTAAAGGTGGGGGACACGATAGAGATCGAGGACGGCGGCAGGACAATCAGGCAGCGTGTGGAGAGCATGCAGATAAACAGGGAGAATGTCGAGGAAGCGCACGATGGCGACTCTGTTGGGATAAAGCTTGGCGAAAGGGTAGGGAGCAGCGGGAAGGTCTTTCTTGTTGAAGAGGGGTAAGGCAAGCGTCATCATCGGTTCCTGCGGTTTGGAGCTAGTACTTCGGATGCTTCTCTCCGATCCCCTCATTGTGGTTCGCGTACAGAGCGGCCACGAACAGGAACGACGAGAGCCGGTTGAGATACCCCAAAAGCGCGGGGTCTGTCTTGTGTGCCCTTGAGCTCTCGACAACGCTGCGCTCGGCCCTCCTCGCAACAGAGCGGGCAAGATGTAGGTAGGCGGCCGACTTCGAGCCTCCAGGCAGCACGAACTCCCTCAGCTCTGGGAGCTCCCCGTCCATCTGGGCGATCGCCTTCTCAAGATCCGCGGTCGCGCCATCGTCAATCTTATGCTGCGGCTGCCTATCGGCCTGCGAAGATGCGAGAGCCGCGCCGACCTTGAAGAGGTTGTTCTGTATGGAATAAAGCAATTCCAGGGTCTTGAGGTCGTCCGTATGCGCTATCGCGACGCCTATGCAGCTGTTGAGCTCGTCGACATCGCCTATCGCGCGTATTATTGCGTCGCTCTTGTCAACGCCTGTTTTTCCGATCGTCCCGGTGAGCCCGCAGTCGCCCTTTCCGGTGTAGTAGTCCGACACCTTATCACAATAGGCATATTAGGATGGAAAATTATAAATATGGGGGCAAATGAAATAAGGGTAACAGTTTAGCAAACGCGGTCGGGAGACCCCACCCCATTCAGGGGTGGGATGAGAGCGAGCCGCAGAGAGGTATATAAGCATGAATGACGATATAAACAGCATGGATTCCACGAGAGCATATAAATTCAGGCTCCACCCGGATTCTAAACGTCAATCAGAGATAGGCCTACAGTTGGGTCTATCAAAGAATTTCTATAATAAGCCTCTTGAGAGGGCAAGGGAAGGATACGCAAAGGATAAGGAATTCGGAATAAGGAGAGGTTCATTCAATAAAATAATAAAGGGCATCATATCAGAAAAGGGCTTTCTCAAGTTATATTCACAAACAAGACAACTTGAAAAAGCTATGGAGGGACACTCCCGAAGTCACGTCCAGGGAGAAGATGTAAGGCCTCAAATGGAGGCTGTTGTCGAGGAACTGAAAACATGCTCTGCATAAAAGGAGCGGAATCCATGATGCAAAGGAAGCCAGCGCCGCGCGGGTCGGAGGATGTCACGCACGCGCTCAGAGGTTATAATCGGCAGGATATCCGCCAATGCGATATATGGGGACCTGGAGTTGATTGATTGTATTCTGAACCGATAGCGCGTGCGCTTGAGTCCGGCGGGATAAGCTCGGGCGACGTTGTGCTGTTTGAATCGGAAAAGCAGAGGGTAGAGGGTGAGCTCATGCCGAAGACAGAGGTGGGCAGGCCCGACACGCTCGTCATAAAGCTCGGCAACGGATACAACGTCGGGGTAAGGTATGCAAAGGGTGCCAAGTTAAAGCTCGTGAAAAAGGGCACCGGCGTGCCGAAGTTCCCTGTTGCGGACGCAAAGAGCAAACAGGGCTTGCCCAAGGTTACTCTTGTCTACATAGGGGGAACGATAGGTAGCAAGATTGACTACAAGACCGGGGGCGTGCACATGCTGATAAAGCCCGGGGAGCTGCTATACGAGGTCCCGGAGCTTGCGGAGATCGCCAACCTTGAGATAAAAAACCCGTTCAGCATAGACAGCGCGGACATATCCTATTATGAGTGGCAGACGGTCGCCAAGGAGGTCGCCTCGGCGTTCGGTGGCGGGGCGCGGGGCGTTGTCATAACCATGGGCACCGACGCGATGCACTACACCTCTGCTGCGCTTAGCTTCATGCTAAAGGACCTCAACGGCCCTGTTGTAATAACAGGCGCGCAGAGGAGCAGCGACAGGGGCTCAAGCGACGCCTTCTTCAACCTGAAGTGCGCCGTCAAGCTGGCGGCGGAATCGGATATTGGGGAGATCGGGATATGCATGCACAGGACCAGCTCCGATGACGAGTGCATGCTCACAAGGGGCACGCGCGCAAGGAAGATGCATACGTCGAGGAGGGACGCGTTCAGGCCGATAAACGACCGCCCAATCGCGTTCGTTGATGAGAAGCTCAGGATAAGATACAACAGCGACTACTCAAAGGCGGTGGACAGGAAGGAGGCGAGGACAACCTCTCACACGAAGTTCGAGCCGAAGGTGGCATTGATCCAGAGCCACCCCAACTTCGACCCGGAGATAATAGACCTCTACGCTAGGAAGGGATACAGGGGCATCATAATAGAGGGCACAGGCCTAGGCAACATACCTGGATCGACGCAGCACAAGGATATGCTTTGGATGAGTCACCTTGAGGGCGCGATGAAGAAGGGGATTGTCATAGGAATGACCTCGCAGTGCCTGTATGGCCGGGTCAACAGCAACGTGTACAGGCTGCTCAGGCTCATCAGCAACCTGGGCGTCGTTTATTGCGAGGACATGCTGCCTGAGACCGCGCTGGTGAAGCTGTCGTGGCTGCTCGGCAACCACACGCCAGAGGAAGCGAGGCGCATGCTCCCGGTTCAGATCGCGCGGGAGATAAAGGACAGGAGTGAGACCGACGAGTTCCTGGTGTGACCCCATGGCAATCGATGATTACAAAAGCATAGGCTTCATGTGCGGGATAGAGATACACCAGCGGCTCGCCACCAGCACCAAGCTGTTCTGCTCGTGCACAGCCGAGATAAGCGGCAAGGGGAGGGAGATAGGGAGGATAAGGAGACGGCAGAGGGCGGTCGCGGGCGAGCTCGGCAAGGTCGACAGGTCGGCCGAATTCGAGGAGGAGCGCGAGCGCGACTTCACATACAGGGTATTCAGGGGCAACAGCTGCCTCGTTGATGTCGATGAGGAGCCGCCCCATGAGATGAGTATGGAGGCGCTTCGGATAGCGCTCCCGATCGCGAGGGCGATGGGGATGCGGGTCGTGGACGAGCTCCAGCCGATGAGGAAGGGGGTTGTCGACGGCAGCGACCCCAGCGCGTTCCAGAGGACTGTGCTCGTCGCGATGGACGGCAGCATAACGGTGAACGGCAAGTAGATAGCGATACCGACGCTGTCGCTCGAGGAGGAGTCGAGCGGCATTGCCGATAAGAATGGCAGCGGGGTAACCTACGACACCGATCGCCTGGGGGTTCCGCTGGTAGAGATCGGGACAGACCCGACAATACCGGACCCCAAGTCGGCAAGGGAGGTGGCGCTCTACATCGGGACGCTGCTTAGGATAACGGGGAACGTGCAGAGGGGCATCGGCTCGATAAGGCAGGATGTCAACATGTCGATAAAAGGAGGGGCGCGCATAGAGATGAAGGGCGTTCAGGAGCTCGCGCTGATGGACAGATTCATCGAGAATGAGATATGGCGCCAGCAGCAGCTGCTTGCCATAAGGGACGAGCTGAATAAGAGAAAGGCGAAGGTCGGCGCGGCAAAGGAGCTGACCGGGCTGTTCAAAGGCACCAAGGTAAAGATAATCGACGGCGCAGGGTGCGTGATGGGGTTCAGGCTTGAGGGGTTCAAGGGCATTCTTGGAAGGGAGGTCAACCAGAAGAGGAGGCTCGGCACAGAGATAAGCGACTACGCGAAGATGGCGGGCGTGAACGGCCTCATACACAGCGACGAGGATCTCAAGAAGTACGAATTCAGCGATGGGGAGATCGAATCGGTCAGGGAGAACCTGGGGATAGGGAGGGACGACGCGTTCATAATAATCGCGGCCGACGCTTACAGCGCGAAGAAGGGGATAGAGCTGGCGATATGGAGGGCGCGCTACGCGCTCGAGGGCGTGCCGAGGGAGACAAGGCAGGCGCTCGGAGGGGAGCTTTGCACGACAAGGTTCATGCGCCCGCTTCCAGGGAGGGCGAGGATGTACCCTGAGACGGACGTCAGACCGATACCCGTCACGGAGGAGATGCTGGAGGAAGCCGACGCCAACGCGCCCAGTATAGAGAAAGAGGAGAGGTACCTCGCCTCGCTCGTGAAGAACGCGGCGGTATCAAGGCAGCTGATGCTGTCACCCAGATTCAATCTCTTCAAAAGCATAGTCGAGAAGACCAGCGCTGATCCAGAATTCGTCGCAAACTTCCTTATGCAAAAGCTGACCGAGCTCAGGAGGGGCGGCCACGACCACGATGCCGTATCGGACGAGCGCATGATTGAGCTGTTCGCCGCGTATGGCAATGGCGAGATAACGAAGAGCGGTGTTGAGGAGATAGTCAAGGCGCTGGCAGGGAGGGACCGCCCGATCGCAGATATAATAAAGGAGCTGAGGCTTCGCAGGATAACCGGCAGGGAGCTTGAGAAGTTGGTGACCGGTGAGATCAAAACAAAGGGGAAATGGGCGGTCAGGGACATAATGTCGAAGCACAGGCTCGTGGTAGACGGCGCGGAACTGCATGAGATTATTGCAAGGTCTGGCGGCGGGAACTGATTCGCATCAGGCCGGCCTACCGCCTTGCGTTGGCCAGCCATGCGGTTTTGTTGGAATGCCCGCGCTCGCGCCCCAAGGGCCTTTTCTCCCGCCCATCCCACAATCTCCTGTAATGTATCTGCCTGCTGTTCTCTTTGGCAAGCCGTATCCCAACATCCATCCCCTGGATATCCAAAGGCTGGTGTAGGCTGCCGTTACCGGATTGAGTTGCGCCATTAGGGCCTTCCCCGCCATTATGCCCATCCTCTCATCCGACACGTTGTCGTCTAGGATGCCGGGCGGGTAGAGCAAGCTTTTTAAAAGGGCGCTTCCGCAAAACGCTTATATATTTCAAAACCCAAAAATACAATTGGTGGTAAGATGGGAGGTGCAACAGGAGTGCTGGGACGCAGCCGCGAGAGGCAGCTAAGGCGGATTGCGGCGACAGCACTGGAGGAGAGCGACTTCGATGAGCTGATGCGCGCTGCAGGAGCCACTGGACAGGAGAGGGAGGCAAGCGCCGCCCTGAGGGCTGTGCTCGCCGAAAGGATAGCGGAGTACACTCAGAGGGCGATGAGGGAGACGAAGAGGCGCAGGATAGGGCTCAGCGCGGCTGCAATCATCATAGGCTCGAGGTAAGCGCGGGAAACCCGCGCTAGGCTAGCATCTCCCATTCATTTTTAGATACATAGCCGCGGCGCCCATTGGGTTTGCTATTTAAGCTCCATCTTCGTCAGTTCTGCGATGAAGCCGGACGTGGCGTGGGCCCCGCTGCACATGGGCTTCTTTGTCGAATGGCCGCACCTGCACAGCGCCATCTCGACCTTGCCATCCCTCTTGACCAGTATGGGCCCGTTCTTAGAGAATTCGAGTTCTATTTTTGCCATGATAACACCTTAACTAGATGCGCGCGCGCCCTCTTCTCAGCGCTTCCTGAACGCGCCGCCGCTGTAGTCGCCGTAGAGCCATACCGCCGTGCCGATCAGGAGCAGCGCCACGCCCGACCATATGTATCCCATCAGCCCGCCGCTGTAGTCGCCGTAGAGCCATACCCCTATCCCCAGCAGTATTAGGGCCACGCCCACTATTATCAGCTTTGTTGCCATATATCTCATCCTTGTAATCGCGAATGCGGAAAGTGCAAGCACTATCAGCGCGTATAGCGCCAGGATTCCTGCGTTGCCGATGCCGTAAGCGGGTTGCGTTTTGATCGGAGGGTTGTTCCATGCGGCGCCGTTGGAGGGCTGGCTGGAGACCGTTGTGGTGTAAGCGGTAGTCGACGGGCGCAGCGTGGAGTTGGAGGGCTGGCTGGAGACCGTTGTGGTGTAAGCGGTAGTCGACGAAGCGGTAGTCGACGGGCGCAGCGTGGAGTTTGCACTGGGGCCTGGCGCCACTGACGTCGTGACCGACGGCGCAGGAGCGAGCTTTATCGATAGCGTGGCGTTGCTTGCCGATGGGTCGTCGCCGGTAGCTGCAAGCACCAGCGTGTACGTGCCTGGCGGTGCTGTAGCCGACGCGTTTATATGCAGGGTCCCTGAATACGGCGGGTCGCCGCTCGGGTTGCTGAGGGTTGCGCTTATCCCATCGGACGCCAACTGCCCTGCATTGACAACCGATAGCGTCGTACCCCATGTGTTACCGCTGGCCAGGTTAACGCTGTAACCTACAGCTGCGCTCCCGCCGGCAATCATGCCCAGCGTCGAATTGGAGAGCACTATGCTTGAGGTTCCGTAGCCGTTGGCCGCGGAGGCGATTGCCAACAAAGAATATGCCAAGACCACAGTAATCGCAATTGCGTTCCTCTGCATAGCCATACAACGATAATTTTGCAACGGCAAGCTTTATAACCATATTATAATTATCTGGATAGTGGCGTAAAGAGCGCTTATTTTGCCGTCGACAATGGTGCATGATATGCGGATATTGACGAGGGGCCTTCAGGTTATCCTTATCCGCATCGAGTAGCGCCTTAGGAATAGCCCCTCTATGGCGCGCTTGCCCTCGCTTATGGAACTCTCGAGCGCCTCGCCCCTGCGCGCCATCGCCTCCAGCTCCTCCCGCGACCTGGCCATCGACTCGCTGGCGCCCCTCAGCCCGGCCAGCTCGGAATCCAGCGATTTGCATTCCCGTTCGAGCTCCAGCTCTACCGCCGCTGCCGCCCTTAGCTCGGTTATTATGCCGTAGAGGTCCGAGTTGAGCAGCTCGTTTATCCTCTCGTTCGTCTCCTCGGCACTCTTGAGCGCTATCTCCCCGCTTGATATCGAACGCTGCATGTTCTTCGCCATTGCGGTGAAGGCCGCGTATTCCAAGTCGCTTGTTATCGTGCCCGCAGGATCCGAGACGAACTTGCTCAGGGAGCGCTTGGCACCTGAGACGTGGTCGAACTTCTTCGACGCCCTTTCGAGGGGGAGGGTGAGCTGTGTTATCCTGTCCCGTATGAATGCGTTCCTGCGGCGCTGCTCTTCCAGCTCGCGCGCCTTTCCTTCGAGCCTTGCCCTCATGCCGGATTCGGCCGTCCGCGCCGCGTCGCCGTCGCTGCCCGCCGCCATGCCCTCCAGCGCCGCCATCGCCCCTGCCAGCCCTGCAAGCTCCTGGATATCCGATTCCAGCCTTGATATGCGGCCCTTCAGCTCATTGTAGCTGGCGAGATCGCCGGATCGCTGGCTGAACTCGAGCCCCATCGCGGACACGTGCCTCTCTATCGAGGAGTAGGACGCCTTCAGCCCTGAAAGATGGCCGGCGTAGCCGTACATGACCTGCTTGAAGCGGAAGTTGGCGACGAGTATCTCGTTGGCCGCAGCACTGGCGCTCTCGAAGATGGGCCTGTAGCGCTCGTACGAGTTGGCCGCATCGCCCTTAGGCTCGATGGTCACGGCCGCTGTGCGGCCGAGCGTCCTCGCGTAAGATTCCTTCTGCGCAGCTATGGAGCTTGGGCTGGCGCCGTACATATCCTCGACGTCGGGGTTTCCCTTGACCTTCTTGAATTCCTCGACGGAAGCGGCGAATTGCGCAAACGCCTCCTTGAGCTGTGTGACGAGCTTTGACATCCGCTCGTCGAACTGGCCGAGCTCCTTCTCAAATGCGGAATTCAGGAGCGCCTCGAGTGCGTCAGGCCTGACATTGTCAGGCTCCCGTCCCCTGAAGAGTGAGAACGCCATGATAATATATTTGCTCTGCATGGATTTATAGCAATCCTGAAAAGTAGCAACTTCCACTACTTTAAAACTTGGGTAAAGATTGTTATCATTTTCCATCCAAATTCAAAAGACGGCCATGTTGGAAAACGATCCTAACATTCTCGGCGACCTTTACAAAACCTGTATAGGATCCGATAATAGAGGATAAGGTATGCGGTGTTATACGCCATAAGCAGGAGGGAGGGCGTCAAGGCTCATTCTTATTTAGCATGGTGCCCCATACTGTAGTTTCTCTCCGACCCCGTACTTATAGGGGAGAGATGCGGGTTCATACTTTTGTATGGACAGCCCCGGGAGGGGATTGAACCCTCGACCTCCTGTTTACAAAACAGGCGCTCTGCCACTGAGCTACCGAGGCGCAGACGCTGCCCGATATCCCTAATATCTAAAGCCTAAAAGGCTTTAATACCGTATTGCCATTAGATATTGCATAAGTGGTCGGATGTATTTGCAGTCAAATCCTGTGCAGCAGAACCAGCAGCCCATGCAGGGCGAGATCGGCGCGCAGACCGTGCCCGCCGCAAGCGCCAACGCGGCGTTCAGAGGCGGCAGCCCCAAGGTGCTCGCCGCGCTCGCCATTGCGATAGTGGCGATCGTGGCTGTGGGCGCGGTCGCTCTCGGCGGGATCGGCGGCCACAAATCCAACCCCACAGTCAGCACGACAGTATCGCCCCACGGCGGGACTGTTGTCGGTAATTTCAGTGGATGCGGCCCGATCTCCAGCTCAGGCGCGTACACGCTCAAGTCCAATATAAAGGCCAGGATCCAGTCCGGCGCGTGCATCAACGTCACAGCGGACAATGTCGCGATAAGCTGCAACGGCATGAAGATCGAGGGATCTGGGCCGTTCGACGCCCTCCCCCCATTCACATACGGCATAAGGGTAACTGGCAGCAACGTCTCTGTCAATGGTTGCACCATAACCAACTTCTCGTACGGGATCGGCGCATTCTCCTCGAAGAGGCTCGGCCTGTACCGAAGCAATCTCTCCTCGAACTACGTCGCCAACCTGTATCTCAACGCGACATCAGGCAGCACGATAGACAACAACACCTTGTCTGGATCGCTGAGCTCAAGGGGCTCGGTCTACCTGGCCAACGGCTCCTCCTCGAACCTGCTCGAGAACAACATGATATCGTACAACCAGTTCTACGCGATAAACGTGAGCTCTATCGGCAACAGGTTCGTGCATAACGTCATGAACACGACCCAGCAGTACGCGTTCTACTGTAGCGTGGCGGACAGCTATCCCGGAAGCAGCTCTGCCTCAGGGAACGACTGTCTGGACAACCAGGGCTGCGCCTTCGTGAGCTGCAAGGGCACGAACACGCCGGCCAACCTGTCCGAGATAAGGCTGGGCAGCAGCATAGATAGCTGCGGTAGCATAGAGGCATCGGGCGATTACAGGCTGGACGGGGACATAAGCATGAACCACTACCTGAACATGCAGAACCCTGCATCTGCCGGCTCCGGGATACCCTGCATAAGGATCGCGGCGGGCAACGTGCGCCTCGACTGCGGAGGGCATGGGATATACAACTCCATCTATCCGATAACGGTGTCGGGGCAGAACAACGTCACAATAAGCGATTGCAGGATATACAACGCAAGCGGCTACGGCATAAGCTCCTATTCCACCTACAACCTGACGATCTCGAACAGCATCGTCGAAAGCGCCGATGCGGGCATATACCTGCAGGGCTCATATGCGGACAACGTGACAAACGTGACGCTGTCGCACAACATATACGGGATCTATCTCAACGGCTCCAGGTCGAACAACATATTCTACCTCGACTCGATCAACAACAGCTACGGCGTCTACATGATCGGTCAGTCGAACGGGAACAACTTCTATAGGCCCACTGCGCTGGGAAACTCGAAGATAGACGTATACGGCTCTGCGGGCACCTCGGGCCCGCAGGATAACCTCATGTCGGGCGCGGTCTGCAGGACAACAAACACCAAGTGGGCGTCATGCCCTGTCTACCTCTCGGCGAGCATAGCGTACGTCCCGCTCTACTCATGCACAGCAATAAGGAGCGGGGGCAACTACAGCCTGCAGAACAACATAATAAACGCGCAGAGCGACTGCATAAGGGTATTGCACAGCAACGTGACCTTCAGCTGCGGCGCCAACAGGATATTCGCGAACAGCAACGTGGCCGGATACGGCATCGGCGTATACAACGCCAGCAACGTGACCATAGAGAGCTGCGGGCTGGCGGGCTATCCGATCGGGATCCTCGCGGTCAACACCAGCATGCTTGAGATAAACGGCGTGAAGGTGCAGAACACCAGGGACGGAATCGTGATAAACAGCTCCAGTGGGGACACTCTCCTGTTCAACATCATAAACGGGACGACGCAGAGAGGCATACAGCTGATCAACACGACGGCGAGCAACGTGCGCAACAACAGCGTGTACTACGGGCAGGGGACCGCGGTCGGGATACTGCTCAACGGGTCGACCGGCAACAAGCTCCTCAATAACAGCGTGAGCCAGGCATCATACGGATTCCAGTTCGGCGGTGCATCCGGCAACAACCTGGTCTCGTACAACACAGCGACGCTATCGAGCAAGGCCGACTTCGCCTGCGACGGCAACAGCGCGCTGGGCGCGGAGAGCGGGGGGATCAACTACGGCGCCAGCAAGATTGGGTGCTACTGGCTCGCCGCCGTCCAGAAACTTGCAACTAACCCGGCCTGCATATACGTGTCTGCGCCGGATCTGGTGAACCTGAAATCCGATTACCAGTACACGTTCGGGACGACGTGCTTCACGATGAGCGGCAACCACAGCACGATAAACTGCAACGGCCACACGATA
This sequence comes from Microcaldota archaeon, assembly GCA_021792295.1. Lineage (GTDB taxonomy): Archaea > Micrarchaeota > Micrarchaeia > Micrarchaeales > Micrarchaeaceae > JAJYUY01. Next base: position 24,887 of record JAJYUY010000004.1, read on the forward strand.
ATAGCGACAAACGGCGGGACGTTCGCGATGTTCAGGAACAGCACAGGCTCTGGGATAGAGAACTGCTACCTCAAGGGCTTCACGACCCCCATAGCCGCTGTCGGCTCGAACCTCAGGGTCTACAACAACACGATAATAGACACGAGCGGCCAGCCCGCTATAAACGTGTCTGGCGGGGAGGGCAGCGCGATCAACCTCAACAACGTGAGCTCCACCGGCATCGGGATAGAGCTGTACAGCTACCCGTACAGCACGCTCAAGGATAATCTTGTCTATTCACCTTACACCGCGTATCTTGTGAGCAACTCGCTAGGCATACAGATATTCGACAACATCGCAGAGGCGGGCAGCGGGAACGGGATAGTGATAAACAGCACAATCGACGGACTGGTGCAGGACAACTCGTTCAGTTCGGGGATCGGCAGGGGGATCGCCTGCTACGGGCCATCGACCGGCAAGGGCAACCTCAGCGACCTCGGGGGCAACTCGTGCAGCGGCAACATCGGCTGCAACTGGGTGAGCCAGTCCGCCTTCACATGCAAGTGATGGCGTGCTCTTTGCCGATGCCGCTGGCTATTACGAACGGCTGGAGGCAGTGCCCTCCCGGCTCAAGATGATAGACATACTTGCAGAGATGTTCAGGGGCCTCGAGCCGGAGGAGGTCGCGCCGGCGATCTACATGACCCAGGGGATCCTCCTACCCCCGTTCGAGGGCAGGGAGTTCGGCGTGGCGGAGAAACTGGTGGAGGAGGCGCTTGCGCTATCGACGGGCCACGACAAGAGGGCGGTCGAGGAACTCTACATCAGGAAAGGGGATATGGGCCTCGCGGCTGAGGAGCTGAAGAGGAGCACGAGGCTTAAGGGCATTGTAAGGAACAGCTACGGGATCAGGGAGATCTACTCGATGATGATGAAGATCGCAGAGGCGGGGGGACCTGGAAGCAAGGACCAGAAGATAAAGATGCTGGCCAACATGATATCGGCCGCGAGCCCGCTGGAGGCCAAGTTCATCGCGCGCTACCCGCTGGGCGCGCTGCGCCTCGGCGTCGGCGACTCGACGATACTGGAGGCGCTCGCGCTGGCCTATACGGGCAGCAGGGAGGCGAAGCCGGAGCTCGAGAGAGCGTACAACACCTGCAGCGACCTTGGGCTGGTCGGCGCAAGGCTGAAGAAGGAGGGCATGAGGGCGATAACCGATTTCAGGATAACGCTCTTCAAGCCGGTCAGGCCTGCGCTTGCCGAGCGCCTCGCAACGGCTGAGGAGATAATGGAGAGAATGGGAGGGGAGGCGGCGGTAGAGCAGAAATACGACGGGTTCAGGATCCAGATCCACAAGAAAGGCGGGGAGATAAGGCTTTATTCCAGGCGTCTTGAGGACACGACAGCGATGTTCCCCGACATAGTAGACGCGGTGCGCAGGATAAGGGCCGAATCGGCGATATTCGAGGGGGAGGCGCTGGCGTACAATGAGGAGACGAGCGAGTACCTGCCGTTCCAGGAGACGATACAGCGTAAGAGGAAGCACGGGATAGCCGAGAAGAGGGAGGAGTTGCCGCTCCACCTGTTCGCCTTTGACCTTCTGTACCTGAACGGGATGGACTACCTCTCAGAGCCGTACGAGAAAAGGAGGGATGCGCTTGAAGCGCTAGTAATGGGGAGCGAGGTCATAGAGCCCACGAGGCGCATACTGACGGGCTCGCCCAAGGAGCTGGAGAGGTTCTTCGAGACCAGCGTGTCCGACGGGCTGGAAGGCATAATGGTCAAGGACCTCAAGGCGCCGTACGTGGCGGGCGCGAGGAAGTTCTCGTGGATAAAGCTGAAGAGGAGCTACAGGGGCGCACTCACGGACACGCTCGACCTTGTCATAGTGGGGTTCTACTCTGGCAGGGGAAGCAGGGCCGAGTTCGGTTTCGGGGGTCTACTATGCGCGGTGTACAACAGGAAGCGCGACATGTTCGAGACCGTGTCCAGGATAGGGACCGGGTTCACCGAGGCGCAGATGACCGAGCTTCACAGGAAGCTTGAAAGGATAAAAAGGGGCTTGAAGCCGGCGAGGGTCGACTCGGTGGTGGAGCCGCGCTTCTGGGTTGCCCCGAAATACGTCGTCACGGTGAACGCGGACGAGATAACCCGCTCGCCGATGCACACGTGCGGCAGGTCCACCGACAAGGAGGGGATCGGCTACGCGCTCAGGTTCCCCAGGCTGTACGGCGACGAGGCGATAAGGCCGGACAAGGGACCGGAAGAGGCGACAACGACCGAGGAGGTCATCGAGATGTTCCGAATGCAGAGGAAGGTCGGAGTGAAGGAATAGCCCGATACTGAAGGCTCTGCTAATAAATAATCCGGGGAGCTGCCGGTCAGACTTCCCGTATGCCCTCTATTACCCTTGAGAACTTCTGCACGCTTTTCGTGATCTCCTTGACCTTCGGGTTCAGCCTGTAGCCCAGCCCGTATCCCTTGTCGGTGCGTATGTGCGTGGGCTGTATGACGTTGAGATCGAGCGAGAGCTCCCTCAGCGTTATGATGAGCGTCTTCCTGGTGAACTTCTTTTCAAGTATAGAGTAGAGTTCCCTCGTGGTCCGAGGGGACTTCTGAAGGAGTATCGCTATGACGGCATAGTTGGGCCTGCTGAGCACCTTCCTGAGGGCCCATATCTCGTCTTTGTCGTTCTCTTTCTTTGGCATAGCCTATACTACTGAATAAAGTCTTAAATAGGTATATACTCGCCTGCCCCTGCCAGGCAACGCCGGCACCTGAATATACCTTTATATAAATTATTGTAGTAAAGTATATATGAGTTTATGAAGATGAATGGTTTTGGGAATTTGAAGTCGAGGCTCCCCTGGCACACGCCAGAATCCATGGGGGTTGGCGGAAAGCACGTAAAGAACCGGAGTCGACCAGGCCCCTCTGCGGCGCCGTCGCCGGAGCTCGAAAAGGGGTTTGCGGCAGCGGTGGAGGCCAGGGCCAACATAATCGCCATAGCCGACGGTGAAAAGAAGACGCGCCTGCTCCGCATCGCGCTTGAATCCGTGTCCGGAAGGCATTCGGTGCTGGTGGGCAACCGCATGGCATCGCCGGGGAAGAGCCTTGTAATGGCAGAAGGGCTTGAGGCCCCGTCGATCACCGCATTGAAAAGGATGGGCTTCGTCCCGGAGATGATAATCGCCGAAATCGACTCGACGGCAAATGCCCATGCGGTTGCGCTCTGGACGATGGTCGGCAGCCAGGTGGTGTGCGTGTGCAGCAGGATGGAACAGAACCTCGATTGCGGCAATGGGGAGCTGAGTCGAATGGGTACTGGAGGGGGGAATCCGGTAAGGTTCGATGTGGTAATCAGAGGCTAGGAAGCCCGCCGTGCCATCGACCGATCCGGCTCCGCAGCCGCAAACCATCAGGCCTGTACAAAGGAATTTAAGGACGCGTTTGGTTATTCTACAGATCCGATTATGTACCTTTACAACACGCTCAAAAGGAAGAAGGAGCTTTTCAAACCCATAGAAAACGGCAGGGTGGGCATGTACACGTGCGGCGTCACCGTGTATTTCTACCCTCATATCGGAAACTGGCGCACCTACATAATGGAGGATTTGCTCAAGAGGGCGCTGATAATGAACGGATATGAGCCCCACCACATCATGAACATCACAGACGTGGGGCACCTTACGAGCGATGCCGATTCAGGGGAGGACAAGCTGAGGGTCGCGGCAAAGAGGGAGCACAAGAGCGTCAAGATGATTGCGGACTTCTATGCCGAGGAGTTCGAGAGGGACATGAGAAGGCTCAACATGATAATGCCAGACACCATGTGCAGGGCATCCGGGCACATAGGAGAGATTCTCGCACTCATTGACAGGCTGGACAAGAAGGGATTCCTCTACACGCTCGGCGACGGCGTCTACTTTGACACATCAAAGTTCAAGAAATACGGGGCGCTCATCGGGATGACGTTCGGCCAGCTGAACAAGAGCCTGAAGGCGGGCGCGAGGGTAGACAGGCCTGACGGCCTGAGGAACATAACCGACTTTGCCGTATGGAGGTTCGCGAAGGATGAGAAGGAGATGGTCTGGGACTCGAAATACGGGAGGGGCTTCCCAGGCTGGCACATAGAGTGCAGCGCGATGAGCATGCGGTATCTGGGCAACCACTTTGACCTCCATTGCGGGGGCGTCGACCACATAAACGTCCATCACACGAATGAGATAGCGCAGTCGGAGGCGGCGACCGGCAAGAAGTTCGTCAACTACTGGTGGCATGGGGCGTTCCTCAAGGTGAACAACACGAAGATGTCGAAGTCGCTAGGGAACATATACACGCTGGAGGACCTCTTCGGCAAGGGCTACACGCCGATGGAGCTGAGGTACTTTATGCTCGGCGGCCACTACAGGCAGGAGCTCAACTTCACAATGGAGTCGCTTGAGAGCGCGGCGAACTCGCTCAGGAAGGTGTACAACATCGCGGTGAAGCTGGCGGAATTCAGCAGGGGGAACAGGGAGGCGACGAAGGGCACAAAGAAAGCGGTAACAAACCTTGAGCTTGAGTTCTTCAACGCTATAGATGATGACCTCGACACCCCAACCGCGCTTACGAAATTCCATGCGGTGATGAACGAGGCGAACAGGAGGGTCGGCGACGGCAGCATAACGGCCGGAGATGCAGCGTTCATGCTCGAGGCCATCATCAGGATGGACTCGGTGCTCGGGCTCATGATCCACGAGAGCATAAAGCAGAAAGAGCAGCTCCCGAAGGGTGCGATGAGACTCATAAAGGAGAGGGAAAAGCTCAGGAAGGCAAAAAAGTTCAAGGAGGCGGACGAGGCGAGAAAGGTGCTCAAGGACCGGTACAACGTAATCCTGGAGGACACAAAAGAGGGAGTAAGGTGGCAGAGGTTAGAGTGAGCGCCGCAAAGAGGGCGGATCTTCCTTCCATTACGCGATTATACAAAGCGCTTTACATGGGCGATGAGCACATGCGCTTCTATCGCTCAAGGGTAAGGCTTGATGGGCTGAAGTCAGGGCAGAAGATATTCATCGCGAAAGCCAAAGGTGAGGCGGCAGGATTCCTGTGGCTGATATGGTATGAGCACATGAGGCACAAGGGTGTCGCATGCATAGAAGAGCTTTTTGTTAAGCCGGGGTTCAGGCAGAGGGGTCTTGGAAGGGCGCTTGTGAGTAACGCTATGCGATTTTCCAAAAAAAAGGGTATGTTGGTTGTATTCGTAGTTACGGGAAGACACATGATCAGGGCACAGAGGTTCTATAAGAAAGCCGGGTTCCACCACATGACAAGAGGATGTTTTGTAAGAAATCTTAATGGGAATGCATGATTAAATTGGGGTTGAATATGAGAGGTATGGTATTGTCGGCGGTCAAAATGTAATGTCAATTTCCTACATGTTGATAATCAAAAAAGTATATAAAGATTCGATGCGATATGAATTGATGCCATCACGCTATGGCATCCAATTCATTACATTTTAGGGTTTTTATTATGGATAGGACAATAGGATTTGCAGGGCTTGGAAAGATGGGGAAGAACATAGTCCTGCAGATGCTTGAGAAGGGATACAAGGTCGTGGCGCTGAACAGGTCGCCAGCGCCTCTCGATGAGGTGGTCGCAAAGGGGGCGATAAGGTCGTCATCGCTAGATGACCTTGTTTCGAAGCTTGGAGACAGGAAGGTAGTATGGCTGATGTACCCCGCGGGTGAAGTGACCGACAGAGCGATAGAGAGGCTTGGCGGTCTGCTGAAGAGGGGCGACATAGTGATCGACGGGGCGAACAACAGGTACACCGACACAGTGAAGCATTATGAGTTCCTGAACTCGAAGGGCATAAGCATGCTCGACGCTGGCTGCAGCGGCGGGCCCTCGGGCGCGAGGAACGGGATGTGCATGATGGTCGGGGGGGACAAGGATTCATATGAATACCTGCAGGAGCTGTTCAAGAAGCTTAGCGTGCCTGAGGGGCATATGTACACCGGCCCTTCCGGTTCAGGCCACTTCGTTAAGATGGTTCACAACGCGATCGAGTACGGCATGATGCAGTCGCTCGCCGAGGGCGTGGACCTTGTCGCCAACGGCCCGTACAAGGGAAAGCTGGACCTCGGGGAGATTACCGAGTTGTGGAACCACGGCTCGGTCATAAGAAGCTACCTTGTGGAGCTTTCCGCCAGGGCGCTCAAGAGGAACGCGACGCTGGAGGGCATAGAGCCGTATGTCGAGGACAACGGCGAATACGCCATACCCTTCTCGGCGATATCTAGCTCGCTCTTCGAGAGGTTCACTAGCCGATCGGACAAGCACTTCAGCCACAGGCTTCTTGCAGCGCTTCGGCACGAATTCGGGGGCCATGCGATAAAGGAAAGCTGATCTAACCCGCATTCGCAAAGTTTTATAGCAGTGCAAAATAGATAGAGGATCTAGAATCGGTGTTTTGCTGTACAGGATAGGCGTTATAGGCATAGGCCACTGGTTCGGCAGACTGCACGCTGGCATGATTACGGTGGGCGGGCTGGAGGTGGTGAAGGCGCTGGGGACGAGGCCCTACGAATCCAAGGCAGAGACCCTGAAGGGCTTCGGCATCGGGAGCGGGATGTACCTCACCACGGACAAGACCGGAGCGATCCCTGATGCGTTCTTCGACGGGATAGACGCGGTGCATGTATCCGACCCAAACATGTACCATGCCCGCCAGACGATAGACTCGCTGGAACACGGGAAGAAGGCGATAGTCGAAAAGAGCTTCGCCGTGACCAGGGATGAATTCGATGAGTTTGAGAGCTATGTGAAGGGCAGGAAAAAGGAGAGCGAGGTGTATCTGCACCTGCACTACATGCACAAGCAGCCCACGATCGCGCTAAGGAAATCGATCGGCGCGCTTACCGAAAAGTACGGCAAGGTAACTGAGGTTCGCTCCACGTTCTTTGAGGCGGCCAACGAGGAGGACGAGAGGAGGGCCGCCTGGCTGTTCGGCCCTGAGAACGGGGGGCTGTTCATGGACTGGATACACCCGTTCGAGGTGGCGTACCACGCGACCGGCTCGCGGTTCGGAAAGATGACAGAGCTGGGGATATATGCGGTCAACCCGGGATACGACAGCGCGAACCCAACAGGGGTGTACGCATCGACGGAGGTATCAGGAGGGTACTTTGCCGTCGGCGCTAGGTTCAGCGTCAGCATAGCGAAGGGCACCGATGCCAGGTTCGCGCAGAAGGCGATGCGCCTCTATTTTGAATCAGGCGCATCGGCAACGCTCCGGTTCACCGGCTCTGAGCACGAGTTCAGCGGGCAGAGGAGGGGCTCGCTAGAGGTCGGGGAGCTGAGGTCGGGGGTCTACAGGAGCCTCGAGAGCAGGGAGCTCGAAGGGGAGAACTCGTCAGAGATATTCGTCAGGGAGATACTGGAGCTCTGCTCAGGGAGGAACCATGGGCTTGGTCTTAACGAGATTGCAGGTATATTCGCGCCGCAATGGGAGTACCAGCACATGCTGGATAGCGTCGAGCTCACGAAGGACCCCAGGGCGGTCCGGAGGTTCCTCGACAGGGCGGTAAGGCTGTAATGAAGGGAGGGTTTTGCGCCTATGCAGCGAGCTTCACAACCATCGACGCGGCCTCGCAGCCGTTAGCCCATCCCTCACTCTTTATGCGCTCCGCATATTCCCTCATGTGCCTCTGCTCCGCCGGGCTCTGCGCCGCCAGCATGATTTCCCTGATTCCGGCCTCCGCGACCATGAATTTCATGTCATCCCAGATCTCGTCGATGCTGTCCGCCTGGAGGAAGAACGCCTTGCGCACCCTTCCCGCAGCAGGGCCGAGAAGCTCCTCCGGTGTAAGCGGTGAAACGGTCGAGTAGACGAGCATCGGCTTGCCCTCTTTCGGCATCTCGACCCCCGCCAGGTCGATGAGCCGGGTCTTGACATTGGCGACACATCC
>JAJYUY010000028.1 GCA_021792295.1 Microcaldota archaeon
CGACCTTTCCAGCCTCGAATACCTGGTTATAGAGTCCATGGCTTCCCTCTCTATCTGCGCTGGATCCTTCTGCGATCCTGCGATGCCAAGCTCCTGGGCCGCCCTTGCGACCTCTGCCGCTACCCTCGGTGCCAGGGCGCGTATCGCCCTCCTGTCCATCGGGTCTGGGATTATGCGGTCTCTTGCGATTCTCTTTCCGTCGAATCTTGCTATTATGCGCGCGGCGCGCGTCAGTATGCGATAGTCGAGGCCTTTTACCCTGGCCTCAAGCAGCCCGCGCATTATGCCGGGGAATGCGATGAGGTTGTTGACCTGGTTGGGGCGATCGCTCCTTCCTGTGGCGGCGATGAAAGCGCCGGCATCGAGCGCCTCCTTGTAGTCGATCTCCGGATAGGGATTCGCCAGCGCGAAGACTATCGGGCTCCCTGCCATGGAGCTTATCATGCCCGGGGTAAATGCGCCCTCGACAGAAGCGCCTATAAGCACATCCGCCCCCCTCGCCGCATCCGCAAGCGCTCCCTTCAGCGTGCCCTCGTTGGTCGAGGCCGCAATCGCATCCTTCCACGGGTTCATGTTCCCCGCTCTGCCTTTGTAAATCGTGCCCGCAGTATCGCACATTATTATGTGCTTGGCTCCGGCCTCGGAGAGCAGCTGCGCGATCCCTATCCCCGCTGCACCGGCCCCGTTCACAACAATCCTGACGTTGTCCAGCCTCTTGCCCGCGAGCCTGAGCGCATTGGTGAGAGCGGCGAGCGTAACCACGGCGACGCCCTCCCTGTCATCATGGAATACCGGTATGGAGAGCTCCCTCCTTAGCCTGTCGACTATCTCCAGGCATTTCGGCGTTTCTATGTCCTCTATGTTCATGACGCCGAACTCCGGCTCCAGCGCCTTTGCTATTGCGATTATCGAATCCCTGTCCTTTGTTGCAAGGCATATCGGCAGCGCGTCGACCCCCCCTAGCTTCTTGAGCAGCATGGACTTGCCCTCCATCACCGGCAGGCCCGCCTCGGGGCCTACGTCACCGAGCCCCAGGATCCTGGTGCCGTCGGTTATTATCGCGGCGCTCCTCGCCTTCATCGTGTAGTCGTAGGCCTTGGCCTTGTCCTTCTTGATCTCAAGCGATACATAGGCGACGCCGGGGGTGTAGTAATCAGAGAGCTGCTCCTTCGTCTCCATCGCCACTCCCGCTATCTCGATCTTGCCCTTCCTCCTTGAATGTGCAGCCAGCGTGCGTTCGCGGTCGTCCATCCAATTCACAGACAGCTTTCGCTGGCAGGGTATAAATCGCTATCTGAGCAGGATCTGTCTGCCCTTGGGGATCGGATCTGTGAGGGCAGGGATTACCATATACCGGTGCTCGCGCTGGGGGATTTGTCTGTGCGGCTGCACTGGCCGATATCGCACGATAAGCACAGGGGGCGATTACACCCTCCTGCCCCTCCTTCCGCCAGGCCTTCTCGTCGAGTCGGTGGGTATGGGCGTGGAATCGCCGATCTTGTTGACCCTGAGCCCGCTCCTCGCAAGCACCCTCACGACCGCCTGCGCGCCCGGCCCCGGCGTCTTAGCGCCATGCCCCCCTGGCGCCCTTATCTCTATGTTTATGTTCGTTATGCCCTTCGCCTTCGCCTCCGCCGCGACCTTGTAGGCCGCCTGCATCGCCGCATAGGGGGAGCCCTCCTGCGAGTCCGCGTTCACCATCATGCCACCGCTGCCGACCGCTATCGTCTCGGAGCCGCTGAGGTCGGTGAGCGTTATTATCGTGTCGTTCTTCGAAGAGTAGACGTGAGCGACAGCCCAGCGCTCGGCCCTTGGCCTTACCGCCTCCTGCGCCATCGCCTTCGCCTCATACGATTCGATCGTCTTCTCCTTCTTGGCCGCCTGCTGCTGCTCGCCCGGCTTCGCCTTCTTGTCCGCCTTCTTTGCCATGCTCATTCACCCTCCTTCTGCGGCGCCGCCTGCTGCGCCGGCTGCTCTGCCGGGACGGGCGCGGACGGCTCAGTCTGCTGCGCCGGCTGCTCGGCCTGCTGCGGCTTCGGCATTATGTCGATCGGCCTGTAGTAGCCTATCCCCGCCTCCTCTGTCACGTTGACTATGTAGCCCGGCCTGTTCACCTTCCGGCCGTTCACCGCTATGAACCCGTGCACTGTGAGCTGCCTCGCCTGCTTGATGCTCCTCGCGAGCCCCTTCCTGAACACGACGGTCTGCAGGCGCCTCTCGAGCAGCGAGCTCTCCTTGAGGTCGAGCAAACTGTCGACCGTGGATTCCTGCCTGGCGAGCCCTATCCTCTGGAGCCTGGCGAGCATGCGCTCCCTAACGTTCTCGCTGCCGGATTCCCCCGACAAAAGCAGACGCGCGTTCCTCCTTATCCTTCCTATCTCTGTCTGGGCCTTCCACAGCTCCCTCATGTCCCTGAGCCCGTACTGCTCTATCAGCGAGCCGTCGCTCTTTATCCTCTCTATGCTCCACATATCCTTGGGTTTCTCGTACTTTTTCCTGTTTCTCTTAGGCGCGCCCAATCAATCACTATTTCTTCTCGGCCTTTTTCTCGGCCTGCTCCTCCTTCTTTGCCGGGCCTGCCGCCTTTGCCGCAGGGCCTCCGGGCTTCATCTCCTTCTTCTTAGTCACGCCGACGGTCACACCGGTCCTGCCGGTCGACCTGGTGTGCTGCCCGCGCACCTTCTGGCCGTACTGGTGCCTGAAGCCCCTCCACGTCCCGTTCGCGACGTCCCTGCTCACGTCCTGCCTCGTGTTGAATATGAGGTCGTTGCTGACAAGATGCAGCGATTTCCCAGTCTCCATGTCCTTGTTCCTGTTTATCATGTATTGCGGTATCCCGTTCGACACCGGGTCCTTTACCACCGCCTCTATCCGCGATATCTGCTCGTCGCTCAGCTCGCCGCTCGCGGTCGCCTTCGGTATCCCAAGCTTGGTCTCTATGACGAATGAGAGCGCGTGCGCCATGTTGCTGCCTATCCCCTTGACCCTGCCGAGCGAGCGCTCTATGTTCAGCGACCCGTCGACGTCCCTGCCCGCTATCCTGACGATTGAGGTCGCTCCGCTTGGCGCGCCCTTCCTGCCGCGCTGCTGCTTTGGCTCCTCTTTTTTGCCTTCGACCATTAAGGCACCAACTTATGAAAACCAGACGGGAAGAAACCCACCGGCAGATATTATTCTATCGGATAGCTATTTAAAGATGACGTTCCCTGGCGTGGCCCGCGCCGGTCCCGACAGGGCGAGGCGCGCCTTCATGGGGCCTGTGGGGCGGCCGGGCCCTCCTCCTGGCGCGGCTCCGGCGTATCAGGGCGTACAGCGCTATTATCAGCAGCGCGGCGACGCCGGCGGCGGCCCAGTAGGTGAGGGCGCCGGTATGGGAGGCAGGGCTCATTGGGGGCTTCTGGGCGAAGAATAGGACGACCGTCGAGTTCCTCGATATAGGCATGGACAGGCTGCACGCCCTTGCGTTTATGGTGTAGTTGTAGATCCTTACCCAGCTGCTGTTCTCGAGGAGGTAGGGGGTTACGCTGCCAGGGGGGTAGCTGCACGAATAGTTGAGCGTGAGGTCCGCCACAGGGCCGCTTATCCCGGCGGCATTCCCGACTATGCTGATCCCGAAGGCGGATATCCTGCTTATCGCGAACGCCCTCTCGACCGAGAAGGTGTCATTGACAACAGATATCGATATGTGGCTCCGGTTCTGCTGCCTTACCGCGACCGTGCCGCCGGGGAAGCCGAGGGGGGGCGACATGTTGAGCGCGATGGTGGTGGTTGCGGGGACTGTTGTGGTAGGGGCAGTGGTCGGGGCGATCGTGGTGGTGGAGCTGGAGCTGTAGTTCTGTATTGTCGTAGTCGGGGGCACGGTGGTGCTCGGTACGGTAGTCGATGTGGAGGTTGTTGCGGATGGCGCCTTCGTGTAGAGCACCTCGTACGAGCCGCCGTAGACTATGTAGCTGGCGCCGCACGGGCTGTAGCCTATGCCGTAGGTGTCGCCCGAGTACGAGTATGAATACGCGTTCGCGGAGAACGAGCAGGCGAAGCTGAGGTTGAGGCGGTAAGAGCTCTGGAAGCTAAGGGTTGCCGGCAGCTGGTCCTGGTTGTACTGGTATGTCGCGACCCTGTTTCCGTACGGGTCGATCGTGACGGCCGTGAATATGGGGATGTTGGAGGCGGATGAGTTGCCCACGTCGTCCGACAGGACCACCTTGCTCAGCGATGGGCCTCCGCCCGACGCCGCCGTGGTCGTTGCAGGGATGGCGCTGATTAGCAGGTTCCCGACATACGGGGAGTTCGCGGTCTCGGGGGCATAGGCCGAATCCATGATTATGACGTTCGCATCTATGGAATAGCCGACAAGCATCGAATTGGTCGCCCAGACGAACGCGTTGCTTGTGCCCGCTATCCCGGTGTAGAGCTGGTAGGCGATCACCGCGTTCGACACGGAGTTCGATATCAGGTAGTTGGCAGAGTACGGGGCTGTGCCGCCAGTCCAGAGCGAGTTGAACGTTATGCTCTGGCCCGCGTATATGCTGTTGGGCAGCGTTGGCGTTGAGGTTATGCTGGGCGCGCCGAGCGCGGAGCTGACCGCAACGAGATCTGTCTGCGAGCCGGACGAGGCGGGTGAATAGGCGGAATCCGTCGCAATGATGCAGTACAGTGTGTTGGACGCAGGGGTGGCGGTGTATGTGTTGGAGGTCGCGCCGGATATCGCGGTGTCGCCCGTAGTGCATGTGCCGGCGGACGGGGCGGTGTACCACTGATAGGTGTATGGCCGGGTGCCCCCGCCTTCGAGTGCGTTGAGGGTTGCGCTCTGGCCGTGGTCTATAATCGGGGCGTTCGGCGTGATGGTCGGCACCCCTAGGGCGGTGCTCACGGTCACGAGGTCGGTCTGGGAGTATCCGGATGCGCCTGCGCTGTCTGAAGCGTAATAGCAGTAGAACGTGTTGGAGGTGGGCGATGCGCTGTACGTGCTCGCTGTAGCGCCGCTTATGGCGGTGTCGCTCCCCGAGCACGTCCCTGCCGATGGCGCCGTGTACCACTGGTATGAGTAGGGAGGCGTGCCGCCGTATGCGTTTGCCGTCAGCGTGACGGACAGGCCGTTGTTTATGGTCGGGGCATACGGCGTTATGGTTCCAGTGCCGAAGACCACGTTGACGCTGTACCGCAGCGAGTTGCTCGCTATTCCGTTGTTCGCGTCGGTGACTATGACGTTGGCTATGAAGTTGCCGCCCCACCAGTTGAGGTCTTCCGCGTAGAACACCGTGTTTACCGTGAGTGCGTTCGCGCCCACCTGGTTAAACACGAGGTTGCCGATCGCGTTGTAGACGAGGAAGTTGTAGGTGTAGGGAGGCACGCCGTTAAGTATGCCCACCGTGAGGTTCACGGTGTTGCCCGTGTATATGGCGCTTGGCGATACCGTGAAGCCGTTGGTAATTGCGCCGAACGAGAAGCTGGGCATGATGCCGTTCGGCGGGTAGGCCCTGTCCCTCGCCCAGTTCACGTACAGTGTGCCTGCGTTCCATATCCCGAACCCCAGGTACAGGGTTGTGGCAGAACCGATAGGGTTGGAGCTGAACGTGGAGGAGCAGCCCCCCGATGTGGAATAGAGCTGCGGGGCGATGTAGCTGTAGAAGCTGGAGCTGCCGTGTATGTCCTGTACATACCCGTAGTTCCAGTTCGTGTTGGCGCTGCCGCATGAGCTCCCAAGCGAGTATGACCCCCCTGACGTGTAATAGGGTATGTAATACGTGTTAGCGTACCCCATCATCGCGCCTATCATGTTCGTCGTTGAGGCGGGGGAGTTGCTTGCAGCGATTCCGAGGTTTGGTATCGTGTATGTACCTGTTTGCATGAAGCTGTCCTCCCCTATTATGTTGCTCGCTGTTGTGGACTGCTGGTTGTAGATCGCGACGGGCTGATCCGATGAGCAGCCCGACACTGATATCACATTTATCGTGGCGCTGCCGTACGCGACCCCTGTGGCATGCGAGACGCTCCCACCTGAGCACACGTTGAAGCTGCTGCTCTGTGTGTTTCCATTAACGTAAAGCAGGAACACGCTGGCGCCGTTGTCGTATTCGCCATAGGTTGGGCTTAGCTGCGGCGCCTCGCCAGCATAGTTGCCGTCGTACTCGCTGTTTTTGGAGACGAAAGTCATGATTATATTTGCAGATGAGTCAGCCGCTATGCTGTTCGTGAGCTTGATCCAGAATATGGCGTTGGTCGATGATGACGTGCACCCGGACTCGCACCATGAATGCAGCTTTGTCCTGCCGTCTGCAGCGTAGAACCTTATGTTTCCAAGGTCGGATGAGACGAAATTGCTTAACAGGCTGTTCTGCGGGTTGATGTATATCATCTGCTGGAAGGTATTCGATGTTGCTACGCTCTGTGCATTGTTTATCGTTATGATTTGGGACGGCAGGATAATCGGTTCTTCATAGAACGTGAATGGGGGCGTTGTTTCAGTAACGGACTGCGGGAAGCTGTCTGTTATGATCACGCAGTAGCTGCCAGCCTGTGAGGGGGAATCGGTGAACGTTACCGCATTGGAATTCATGTTTGGCTGCGAGGATACCTCTGTGCTGGAGCCTGAGCATGTGTTCCCTGCAGGAGCAAAGTACAGCGTCGCGGTGTAAGGGGCGGTGCCGTCTATCCAGTTTGCCGATATGACAATCTGCTGTCCGCTGTCCATGCTCGACCGGTTGAGCGCCGCCGTGCCCGCTGTGAGCGGATGGGCTATGTAGACAGCATAGGTTATGCTGTTGCCGACCGACACGGGCACGTTTGCGCTGTCGGTCACGATTACGTTGGCCCTGAATATGCCGCCGGCCCATGCCGTG
>JAJYUY010000005.1 GCA_021792295.1 Microcaldota archaeon
CCCAGGAGTAATGCTCGACGACCCTCTTCCTCCCGACCCTCCCGATCCTTGATGCGAGTTCCCGGTCGGTTACCGATTCCATCCGCCTAGACATCTGCATCGGGTTCTTTACCAGGTATCCCGTGCCCTTCGCTATCGTCTCCCTGGGGCCTGCCCCGTCCGCTGCTATGACCGGCTTCCCGCTCGCCATCGCCTCCAGCGGGACGAGCCCGAAGTCCTCGTTGATGGGAGGGTAGAGCACCGCGGTGCACCTGGAGTAGAGCATGGAGAGCTCGGCGTCGGTCGCCCCCTCCATTATCTCGATCCTGTTTGGGGAGGAGGCGGCCAGCCTCTTTATGTAATCATAGTAGTCGGCGAAGGCCCTGTCCCTTGAGACGGGCCCGAGTATGATCAGCTTGTAGCCCTTGACCCTCCTCGAGAACATGTTGAACGCCTCTATCGCGAAGTCCTGCCTCTTGTTCGGGGAGATGCGCGATGGGTAGAAGAAGTAGCGGCCGTCGCCCCTGTCCCTGTAGTTTCTGTAGTCGACGCCGCCGTTGACGACGATCGCGTCATCCCTGCCGTAGTACCTCTCGATCCTACGCTTGACGTTGGCGCTGTTGGCCATTATGGTGCCTATTCGCCTGACCGCGCCCTGGTCCATCGACCTCACGACCCTGAGCGCCCCGGCGTATAGGGGCCTTGCATACCACCTCCGCATCGACATGCGGTAATGGTAGAGGTCGTAGACGTCCCTTAGGGGGGTGTGGCAGTACCAGACAACATTGTCGTTCCTGTTGCTCGCCCATTGGCTGGGCGCCATGTGGGCGTTGACCATGTCGAACTCATCGCCCAGCTTGAGCCCGCGGAAGGCCATGCCGTAGCGGAGCCCCTGGCTCGCCCGACCGTAAGGCAGGGGCAGGCGCGCTGACGGTATGACCCTCACGTCGAGCTTGCCGAACTCGTCGAAGGTGCCCTCCCGGTCGTATTCGGCGACATAGATGGGCGCCCGGTAGTGCTGCGCGACCTTGAGGACGACGCGCTCGGCGCCGCCCCTCAGCGTCAGGTTCGACTGCGTTATCGCAATCTTCAGGGGAGCCATAGGCTTATATATGATGAAACCAATTAAATAACGATTCCTATGGATCTTGGCGAGGGTCTGCGTCAAGCGATAGCAAAGCTCTCGAGGGCCACGATAATAGACGCAAAGACCATAAGGGAGTTCAACCGCTCCCTTCAGAAGGCGCTTCTCAGCGCTGATGTGGAGGTGCAGCTTGTTCTCAGGCTTACAGAGAAGATAGAGCATAATGCGCTCAAGAGCAATCCCCCGAAGGGGCTGGCCGCGAAAGACTACATAACCAACATCGTCTACGAGGAGCTCGTCAAGCTGGTCGGGGAGGGATATGCTCCGGAGATGAGGAAGAAGCGCATACTGCTCATGGGGCTCTACGGCTCGGGTAAGTGTGTCCACCCAGATACGGTCATTCCCCTGGTAAACGGAGGTCTTGAGACCGCCTCAAATTTGTGGAATTACAAGGGGAGCGAGAAAGCGTTACTCGAGGAAGGGAGCGTAAAAGAACTCGATACGCCCCTGGAGATTACCGCTTTCGACCCGATAAGTCTTAAGGTAGTGAAAACAGAGGCAACACATGTCTGGAAGCTAAAAAAAACCGACCCGCTGGTGAAAGTAAGCCTTGAAAACGGAAACGCCCACTCGGTGACAACCACCCCGGAGCACCCATTTTTTGTTCTGGAAAACGGGGAGATTATGCAAGTGCGTGCCGACGAACTTAGGCAGGGCCAAAGAGTTGCCATCCCAAAAAAGGTATTATTTGAAGACTCGGTTGATCTGCGCAAAGATTTTGGGGTTTTACCGAACGATTGGATTATTGAAGATTCAGATATTGCAAAGCAAGTGGTAAAAAGGCTGTACAAATATGGCACATTGATCGAAGCCTATAAGAAATTAAAGCCCCCGATGCCTTATTGCACTTTAAGCGCTGAACTTAAACGAAAACGGGTTAGGGGATGGCTGCTTAACAGGCTGTACCAGGAGGGGCTACGAGTTAAATTACCCAAAGTTATTACGGCTAAAAAAGTCGCATCTGCAAAGTGGGTTACTTTGCCTCTTGAGCTAACCCCACAACTAGCAGAATTCTTGGGCTACGTATTTGCAGACGGCAATATTGACCTGTCAGCAACTCATGTAACAAACGAGTCGCCAGAGATAAACGCCAGATTGCTCGAGCTAGGACAGAAAATATTTGGGTTCAAGCCGATGTTTATAGCCGATAAACGTAGCAAAGTTGGGCTTCGCAGAACCTCGTTTGCGTCGATAACATTAAACGAGTATTTAGAGAAAACTTTTGGTCTCATTCGCGGAAAGAAAAGCCACATTATGCGCCTTCCTGCAAGCATTCTTCGCGCCCCATTGAAAACTTCGAAGAGTTTCCTGCAAGCCTATTTTGATTGTGACGGTGCAATAGCCAAAAACGCAAGATCGATAGAGTTCTGCACCGCAAGCAGAGAGTTTGCTTTGTCCCTGCGTCTTCTTCTACTTAAACACTCCATGCATTCAACCTTTTCGAAGAAAATAGCCAACAAAGGGACTTACTACAGGATATTTGTCAAGTCGGCAGATGCGGATTTATTTGCCACGACTATCCCCTCCAGGGTTATGTTCAAGCGGCACAGGCTGCAGAATTGCCGATTAATTGGGATGCGGCAAAGTAACGGACGGCATGAAAATATCCCTGCCGGGAACTTATTGCGATCCTTGCGGGAAAGTAGGGGGGCAACAATCGGAGAGATACAGGCCCATTGCGCAAGCTATGGTATTTATGAGAAAAAAGGACTGATAAGCCGAAGCTCGCTCAAACATTATCTTGCATGTTTACCCATATTGCAGCACGATAACCGAGAAATTCTGCAGATGGTGGAGGGAGGTACTAATTTGATTGGGATTAGGGAACAGATTGCAACTTCTAGAGGTGTTGCAAATGCCATGACCTTCAGGTTATGCCAAACCGGAATGGTAACCCAAACAGATCAAGGAACAATTCAGATAACAATCAAAGGGAAACAATTTCTTAACCAGGAGGAGAATGGCGAGTTAGGGTTGCTTACCGCTTTAGCCGAATCGGATGTTCTATGGATTCCTGTTAAAAAATTAGAGCGGGTAGACTCTGTTGAATATGTCTACGACCTGACCGTACCAAAGTACCATAACTTTATTGCAAATGGGATCTTTGTACACAATACCACCAGCGCCGCAAAGCTGGCCAAATACTACAACGACAGGGGCATGAGCAGCGCGCTCATCTGCTGCGACGTGTCAAGGCCGGCGGCCTACAGGCAGCTGGAGACGCTAGCTAGGCAGGCGAACGTCCCGTTCTTCGGGATGGAGGGAGAACAGGACGCTGCGAAGATAGCAAGGCTTGGCGCCGAGAGATTCAAGGACAGGAAGGTCGTGATATGCGACACCAGCGGCAGGAGCGGGCTCGACGGGCAGCTCATAGAGGAGCTGAAGAGGGTCAACAGAGAGTTCGAGCCTGATGAGCGCGTCCTGGTCATAAGCGCAGACATAGGGCAGGTTGCGGGCAGGCAGGCGAGCGAGTTCAACCGCGCGGTCGGCGTATCGGGCGTCATAGTCACGAAGATGGACGGATCTGGGAAGGGGGGAGGCGCGCTGAGCGCTGCCGGCGCCGCCGAGGTCCATGTCCTCTTCATCGGCACGGGGGAGAAGCTGGAGAACCTGGAGGCGTTCGACCCCAACAAGTTCATAGGCGGGCTGCTCGGGATACCTGACATAGAGGGACTGGTCGAACGCGTGAACAGCGCAGTCAGGGAGTCGAAGCTTGATGTAAAGAAGCTCGAGACCGAGGAGCTCAACTTCGAGACCTTTTACGAGCAGCTGGAGGCGATGGGCAAGATGGGGCCGCTGAAGGGGCTGTTCGGGATGATGGGCGCGACGAACGTGCCAAACGAGGTGATGGAGCAGAGCGAGGAGAAGCTGAAAAAGTACAAGATAATAATATCCTCGATGACAAGGACGGAAAGGAGGGACGAGAAATTACTGCACCAGCAGAGCAGGATCGAGAGGATAGCAAAGGGGAGCGGAACGTCCGAGAGAGAGGTGAGGATGCTCGTTTCAGAGTTCAACAAGATGCGAAAGACATTCAACGTGCTTAAGAACGACAGGGACTTCAAGAGGAGATTCAAGATGGGTTAGCATGGATGGATAAAAAAGGAAATAGATTACTGCCGTCTGCGGAACCTGGACTTCCTCCTTGTGCCCTTCTTTGCACGCCTTACTTTCTTTTTCACCATTCAATCTAGAGACAGCAACAATAGATTGCATTTAGTATCGATGTTTGGGATCGGATTTTAAGCTACACGTTTATGTATCTTTGGAAAATAATTTTAGGTAAGTATAAGGATTTGCATGGACAAAATGGATTCGCTCGAGGAAAAGCTTGAGGAGTTTAAGGAGAGCTACTCAAAGACGAAGTACAGCAAGGCGACAAACAAGTACCTGGGAATTCTCCGGGCAAAGATAGCGGAGGTGAAGAGAGAGATAGTCGAGGCAGGAAAAAGGCCGAAGGGCTCTGGCTTCTTCGTTAAAAAGTCAGGGGATGCGACGGTGGCGCTGCTCGGCTTCCCCAGCGCTGGGAAGTCGTCGCTGCTGAACCTTCTCGCCAACACGAAATCCAAGACCGCCAGCTACGCATTCACGACAACGACCATAATCCCTGGGATGATGGTCTACAATGACGCGCACATACAGGTGTTTGACATGCCCGGCATAATAGAGGACGCGCACAAGGGCATAGGAGGCGGAAGATCCGTGATAAGCGCGCTTAGGGTCGCGGACCTGATCATCTTTGTCATCGACGCGGAGAATCCGAGGCAGATGGACCTGCTGATGCGCGAACTGAATGCGCTGGACATAAGAGTGAACAAGAGAAGGCCGGGCGTTTCGATAGTACGGCTCCCGGGGAATGCCAGCACCACGGTAGAGCTGAACCGATCGGGCCTGCCCGACGAGGAGGTAGAGGCGGTGCTGGCCGAGTTCAGGATCAACAATGCGGTAGTGAAGATTGGGGACAGGATGGGGGTTGACGAACTCATAAGCATCGTCGCGGGCAAGGCGCTCTACATGGGTGGCATAATAGCGCTCAACAAGATAGACAGGGTGGCCAGGCATGAAAAGCTTGCAAAGGAGCTGTCGCAAAGGTGGGGCATGGATGTGGTGCCCATAAGCGCGACGAAGGGGACGAACATAAAGAGGTTGCGGGAAGCGGTATACAAGAACCTGGGCATAATGAAGGTTTACCTGTCGCCGGACGGAAAGGAGATGAACCCGATAATACTTAGGACGGGCACGACGGTCTCGGGAGCCGCAAGGAGGCTGCATACCGAGCTGATGGACGTGATGAAGGCCGGTTATGTGACCGGGCCGAGCGCGAAGTTTGAAAGACAGAGGGTGGGGGCGGCGCATGTGCTGAAGGAAGGCGATAAGCTGACGTTCATAAGGGGGGACGCATGAGGCACCGAAAAGCTTTTAATTGGTTCGATTGAATTCTTATTGTGATGCCATGGGTACCGCAATAAAGAAGCTGGAATACGTTGCGACGGGCAAGGTATACGCAGTGTTTGGCCTGATAGTCGGGATAAT
The DNA here is from genome assembly GCA_021792295.1 of Microcaldota archaeon. Classification (GTDB taxonomy): domain Archaea; phylum Micrarchaeota; class Micrarchaeia; order Micrarchaeales; family Micrarchaeaceae; genus JAJYUY01. The sequence goes on from JAJYUY010000005.1 coordinate 5,657, forward strand.
AGAGGCAATAGTGGCTATAGTTGGTGGCGCAGGCGCCGGAGGGCTCATCGGGGGCGCGTTCGGGGTTATCGGGGCGATTATCGCCATAGTAGCTGGCGTCGTCGGCGGATTCATAGGCGGCATAATATTTGCGCTGCTGTACAACTTCATAATCTCGAGAGTAGTCAAGCTGGAAGCCGAATGAATTCGTACGTTTTCTTTTCCTTCTTTTTTTATCTTTTGCTAGGTCTTAGCAGAAGCTTTATAGCTGTTTGAATTGAATTACCAACGATGTCGATAAAGTACTGGGAGTTTGAGGATGCGCCGATGAAGGAGAAGATGAAGAACCTCAACGTCAGGGAGATAGCTAAGATATTCTTCGACAACGAGACAGAGGCGTACCGGTTCGGCTACCTGCTTATTGCGGTAAAGAGGTCGAATGGAGGGCTGAGGCTCAAGGATGTTGGAAAGGCGATGCCCGTGTCTACGGCAAAGAGATACCTGGACTTTGCGGTAGAGCTTGGGATACTGAAACATGAGAGCAGCACCTATTCCATTACCGACAGGTACACCCGCCCGTTCAGGAATATCGCCGCATACATAAAGGCCTGGTCGGAGAGCACCGCCGACGAGGATCTCAGTATTGAATTCCCTAACGCAAGGAAGGGAGGAGAATCCGAGCAAAAGGGGGGAATTGGGAATTCGGATGGCGGAGGTATTGCATCGCAATGATTGCTTGGCCTCTGGCTTGCTTTTTAAGGTTCACTTAACAGGAGCGGGCCTGGGGGGATTTGAACCCCCGACCTTCAGCTTAGAAGGCTGTCGCTCTATCCAAGCTGAGCTACAGGCCCTTTAAACCCGCATCATCCCCGAATTGCGCACCACTCCGAAAAACCTTTTCGTGTTCGCGGTTGTCGCTTCGGCCACGCGCCCCATGCTAAGCCCTTTCGCCTCAGCGATTATCCTCATCGCTTCGCGCACCCCGATGGGGGATTCGGATGCTGCGGGTGAATCGCTCTCCAGCATTATATTGTCTATCGGCAGCTCTTTTATCACTTTCCGCCTCTTCTCCGAATCTACAGGGGGTATGGAAACCATGTATCCCAGCCTCTGGATGAGCCTTACGTGCGCTATTCCCCCCTCGAAGAAGTGTATGTGGGCCTTTTTGACTTTCTTCGATTCCAGCATTGAGAGCACATCCTCGATTGCATTTCTGGAATGGATGCTTACAGGGAGATTAAGTTCGTTGGCCAGGTCTAGAAACATCGAAAAAACCCTTTTCTGGGACTCATATTTGGTAATCCCCCCTCCCTTGTCGAGACCGACCTCGCCGATACCGACTATTGAATTTTTGTTGTTTCTTATCATTTCCGTGATCGCCTCAAGCTGCTCCTTCGTTGCGATGACCGCATGCACTGGATCGATCCCTATGCTCGCAAATATGTTCACCCTGTCCGATATCTGCAGCGCTCTTATGCTTGATGCAACATCTATCCCATTTGTTACCATGGTTTTGACGCCGTTATGCACAGCGCTCATTATTAGGTCTGGTGCGACCGCGTCAAGATGGCAGTGCGCGTCTGCTGTTTCGATGAGCATCTTCTCCTCGCTGGTGCTCTTGACCACCATCGATTTGCTCATCATCTGCTCATCCCATAATCTTCGTGCCGCTCCTGCCCGCCAGGATATCCTTTAGATGGAAGATGTTCCCTATATAGGCTTCCCTGCCCCCGTTCTCTATGAAATCTATGCATGCTTCAAGCTTTGGCCTTATCGAGCCATCCTCGAACCTGCTTAATATTCTCTTCAGCTTCCTGGTCCTTACGCTTCTCAGCGCATTTGTTTTGGATTCATAATCCATATAAACATAATCGGTATCGGTCAGCAGCACCATTCTCTTAGCGCCGACCTGGCCAGCCAGCAGTGAAGTTGTGCGGTCCTTGTCTATCACTGCGTCCGCGCCCCTGTAGGAGCGACCGTCCCTTATAACAGGTATGCCGCCGCCTCCACACGCTATGACTATGTTGTGCTTTGAGAGCTCAAATATCTCCCTGTATTCCAGTATCGACACGGGCCTTGGCGAGGCGACCACCTTCCTGTAGCCCCTCTTGTTGTGGATGTAATTGAACTTGCCGAACTTTCGCTCTGCAGCAAGCTCCTTCGCGCTCATGAAGGGGCCTATCGGCTTCGTTGGGTGCGAGAACCCGCTGTCATTCCCGCTCACCGCGACATGGGTCAGCATGGTGCATGCCCCTTTATTGATTCTTAGGCGCTCTAGCCCCTTCAGGAGCCATTTCTCGAGAAGCGTCCCGATTACAGCCTGCGTCTCCGCGTTCAGCTGGTATAACGGCAGCTCCGGTATCTGTGAAGAGGCGCGCTCATTGCGCTCCAGCTCCTCCCCCACCTGGGGACCGTTGCCGTGCGTCACTATGAGCCTCCTGCCTTTTGACGCCTCGGCGATTCCCATTGCGACCCTTTCCATGCCTGCTCCTCGGCTTAGCACCCATTCGGAATACGGGCGCGATATCGCGTTGCCGCCTATGCCGATCACGAGAGTCTCCAAAAAACGACCTTTTTAAGCATTGATGCCCATTCATAATGATGGAATGATAAGGCTAATAATATTTGATATAGGGGACGTGCTCGAGCACTTCAATGAGGAGATGTACATAAGCTACATCTGCCATAAGCTGCACATAAACATGAGGGATTTCACAGACTATTTCCTTAGGCTGCTGGAGCGCGCAGAGGCCGAGAGGATGACTAACAGAGAGATGCTGGGCAGGATATCGAAAAGATTCGGGGTCAGCGTGAGCAGTCTCGAGTGGGGATCCTCACTGAGGAGGATGGCGAGGGTCAATAAGAACATTGTAGGGCTTGCGAACGCGCTGGGCAGGAAGTACAAAGTCGTCCTGCTCAGCAACGTCTCGAGGAGCAGGTATCTGCAGAACAGGAGGATAGAGCTCTTCAGGATACTCAGGTATGACAGGCTCTTCGCCTCGTGCTACATGCATATGAGGAAGCCGGAGCACAGGATCTACAGGCATGTGCTTAGGGAGATGCGGGTAAGGCCTGAGGAGGCTGTGTTCATAGACGACAGGCTGGAGAACGTGCAGGGTGCGGATGAGGTTGGGATAAACGGGATACACTTCACCGGCTACGGCAACCTTGTCATGGACCTCAGGGAGCTTGGGGTAAGGTGGTAGAGTGCTGGGATGGCTCGAGAGGGCCATGGCGGGTAGGTGGATAGCTGGGCCATCGCTTTACGATGCAATGGAGATAGCGAAACGGATCAATCGGCATAGGATCTCGGTGATGGTGAACTATCTTGGAGAGGAGTTCAGGAGGCCTGAGGACGTTGACGAATCGGTACGCACCTATGCAAGAGTGATGAAGGGGATGCGCGCAGCTGGGATTGGCGGGGCTGTATCGATAAAGCCGACGCAGATCGGTCTTAGGGTAAGCACGAAACGGATGGAGCATAACTACGCCGACATCGTGGAGCGCGCAAATAGCAACGGCATATTCGTATGGCTCGACATGGAGACGCCGGATACGGTGGACAGGACGATCAGTATGTACCTTAGGGCGCTCAGGAACAGCAGCAACATCGGCATATGCATACAGAGCTACCTGAAAAGGAGCCACGGTGATCTGCATAGGATTGTGGGGGCAGGGGGCACGGTCAGGCTGGTAAAGGGCGCATACGGGCTTGTTGAGGGCGACACTCTCATGTCAAGGCAGGCGATAACGAAAAATTACCTTGAGCTAATGGAATACCTGTTCGCGCACTCCGGCAGGTTCATGATAGCCACTCACGACAGGGCGATGATAAGGCGCGCGATGCACCTTGGGGGGCTGCACAAGAGAGATGTGACATACGCGATGCTGAACGGCATAGACAACCGGTACGCGCTGAGGCTTGCGAGGGAGGGCAACAGCGTTTCGCTCTATCTCCCGTTCGGCACCAGGTGGGTGGAATACGCCTACAGGAGATTCATGGAGGCGGGGCATGCGCGGCTTATCCTGCATTCGCTGGCCAGGAACCAAAGGCTATAATATTTGGGAGGATAAGAATGTGCTATAGCCCCGTCGTCTAGTGGCAAGGACAGCGGGCTTTGGACCCGCTAACATCGGTTCGAATCCGGTCGGGGCTATATTTTTAACAACAGAGGCACCGTTCACTTGTCGGCTTCGTGCCCCTTCCTGACCAGATAGTTGTCGATCTTGCTCGCCCTGCCGTAAAGGTAATGGAAGCGGGAGTTCGCGTCCGAGAGTTTTATTCTGCTTACGTGCTCGCTCTTCCTGTTGATTATGTTGAATGGGGGAATGTTGTAGGCGATCGAATCGTCCAGCACGATACGCTCGTGCTGGTCCGCTGCGTCCTTCTTGTCGAGTATCCTTACCTCGAATTCCGTGCCCGAGGCCGCGAATTCGTTCTTCATGTCAGTCACGCTTGTAGGAAATGCGCCATCGAGCATCTCTTCAGAGGTAAGGACTGTTATCCTATTGAATTTTTGGGCGTAGCCGCTTACTAGGCGGTGGAAGTTCACCATGGATGAGCTGTTGAAATGCTTGTCCACTATCCTTAGATGGCCGGACATCTTGGAGAATATGCCCTCCTTCAGGCTCACCATATTGGAGAACGGCCTCGATGGATCCATGTGGATGGAGCTCCTCGCCCTGTTCGGCCTAATGTTCATCCTTAGGTCGTACTGGATGTATATGTCGGCAGCCAGGCACACGGCTATGCCAAAGTATATGATGTAAAGGTAATAGTCATTCATGTAGGTGTAGAAATACGATAGGAGCAGCGCGAAGACGATCGTGTAGAATATCATGGAAGCTGAGTGCAATAGCCCGTAGGTTCTTATGGTCCCTGTTCCCAACTCCTTGCGCCTTATGAACAGCAGGAACGCCGCGCCGAAGAGCAGCAATGACAAAACCGATATCATGTAGGAGATGTCTATGGCAAGGCGGAACAGGCTGAGGTTGGCTACTACCGGCTGGAGCGACTGCACTATCGAGGAGTTGGTGTGAATGCTCTGGAGCACCGCGCCTAGCCCAGCGCCGTACTCTATCGCGAAGTTCTTTGTTAGGTACACCGATCCCGCAAATAGTATCAGCGAGCCTGCGAGAAGCAGAATCACTATACTCTGGCGAAGTTCCGCTGTCTGGCTGTCCTGCTCCATGTCAACCATAGGATTTGGGGCTAAAGATTCATAAACCTTCGATTCCAAGCTTATGTGATGATGAGACGAGGTATTTCTGACCTGTGATGAAAAGAGAGTCGCTGATATTGCGCAGCGCGCGGACGTCATCATCAATCCTGCGTCAGTGGTTACGTGACCGAGAGACTGTACCTGGCGGATTCCTACATCAAGGAGTTCGATGCGATAGTTACGTCGGTTGATGGCAGCACGGTCCAGCTCGGCAGGACCGCATTCTTCCCTGCCGGCGGCGGAGCTGTGCGACACCGGAATGATCGTCTCCTCGGGAGTGGCACACAGGGTGCTTGGGACCTCAAAGCAGGGGGGAGTCGGTGCTCCACCTTCTCGATTCCGCCGAAGGCCTGAATGCAGGCGATGCGATCCACGGTTCACTAGACTGGAACCGCAGGTATGCGCTGATGCGCCTGCATACCGCGCTCCACGTGATGGATGCAGTGGTAGTGAAGAGCCACAACAACGGGCAGATAACCGGCGGAGATCTATGAGAATATGGCGAGGATAGACTTCGATATGAAGGGGCTTAACCGTGAGATTGCAGAGCGGATAGTTTCGGAGTCGAGAAGATTGCAGACGAGGGCCACCCCGTACTGGTGCACATGCTGAGCAGGGGCGAGGCTTCAAAGATAGAGGGGCTTGCGAGGACCGCGCCAGGCGCAGAGCTGCTGAATAGGCTCGACATAGCGAGGGTGGTCGGCATCGGCGACATGGATCTCCAGCTGGACGGCGGAACTCACGTCGCAAATACAGGGGAGATCGGCAGGCTCGAGCTTATCGGGTTCGAGAACAAGGGATCCAGGCGCAAGAGGATAGAGATATCTGTCGAATAGCTGGCCATCGCCACCATAACAAAATAAAAAAAATAACAAAATAAAAAAGACCGTACAGTACTGTGCGCTCAGGCCTGAACCTGCTCCACCGCGCCCTTAACTTCCCCCTCGCTCAGTCCAGAGCACGCGGAGCAAGCCTTCGCATGTTCCATAGTCTTCTTCACTGCCTCTTCGCTCGTTGCAGCCTCTGCAACGAAATTGCAGTTCTTGCCTGCCTTCTGCGCTGAAAACTTGTAGCTCATCTTTTCACCGGAGCATATTCGGAACATATGTATATAAATCCTATGAATAACTTTCATACATATGGTGCACTCCCTATTATCCCTGTGCATGCGCATGCATTACGCTCCACACTCCAACCCCATATGTGCTTTTATTCCTTTGCAACAGATAGATACAACCGGCGGATGCCCATGAAAGACCCTATCGACTCCTTCTCAAGTACCTTCGGGAGGGGAAGCCGGATAAGGATACTCGAGGCGCTTGCAAAGAGCCCGCTTTCAGTCAGCCAGATATCCAGGCTCACCAACATAGAGCAGACGAACGTATCGCACAACCTCAAGTTCCTGCTGAAAAGGGGGATCGTGGACCAGAAGATAATAGGGAGGGAGCACATATACGTTGTGCGCAAGGAAATTAGGCCGGTAATCGAGGGTGTGCTCTCTAACATGGTCGCGCACAGGGAGCTCATAGAGAAGGGGATAGTAGTCTCTATAGCGCTGATACTATTCTTCAAGATGAACGTCTACATAGACCCTATGCTTCTCGAACATGCCGCAAAGTCGAACATACTTTCTCTTACGAGCAGCGTCGGCCTGTGATTTACAGCTCCCTGACCGATCCGTCAGCCGGCATCTTCCTGTAGCTTAACAGCGCCTCCTTGAGTGTCCTGAGCGAGAGAGTCGCGCATTTCAGCCTTGCCGGCCCTGGGTCTATGCCAAGCATAGATATTATGGACCTCGCGTCCATCTCGCCAACCTCGGCTAGGCTCTTGCCCTTCACTTCGTCGGTGAGCATGCTCGCGGACGCCATGCTTATCGCGCATCCGCTCCCATCGAACATCGCCTCGCTTATCTTCTGGCCTGATATCTTAAGGTAGATCGTCATATCGTCGCCGCACAGCGGGTTGTTGTCGTGGAAGCTGGCGCTCGGCCTCTCCATCCTTCCTTTGTTGTGCGGATACTCGTAATGCGATATTATTTCCTCTGCGTACATGTCCATGTGATCACAGCTTGAAGGTTCTCTTGACCTTGTCTATCGCAGCAACCGCCCTGTCCACCTCCTCCTCTGTGTTGTAAAGGTAGAAGCTCATCCTTGAGAGCGCGGGCTCCTTGATGAGCTGCGTGACCAGCGGCATTGCGCAGTGATGGCCAGCCCTTATCGCTATGCCCTCGCCGTCGAATATCTGCGACACGTCGTGGGGGTGTATGCCGTCGACGGCGAACGAGACTATGCCGGCCCTGCCATTCGCATCATGGTCTGATGCGCCGAAGATTTTGACGCCTTTTATCCTGCCCATTCTTTCTATTGCATACGATGTCAGGGATTCCTCGTGCGCCCTTATCCTGCCAATCCCGACCTTGTTTATGTAGTCGACCGCGGTGCCGAGCGCTATGCCGCCGGCTATGTTGGGGGTGCCTGCCTCGAACTTCCATGGCAGCTCGTTCCACTCGAACGACTCGTAGGTTACCGACCTTATCATGTCGCCCCCCGTCAGCAGCGGCTCCATGCGCTCCAGGAGCTCCTCCTTGCCGTAGAGCGCACCGATACCGGTTGGGCCGAGCATCTTGTGGCCTGACAGCGCGAAGAGATCGCAACCGATCCCCCTCACGTCAACACCCATGTGCGGCGCGGACTGGGCGCCGTCGACCAGCACGAGCGCGCCGGCCTTGTGCGCCTTTGTCGTTATGGACCTCGCGTCGTTTACGGTGCCGAGAACGTTTGAGGCGTGCGTGAACGCCATGATCTTCGGGTTTTTGGACAGTTCCTTCTCCAGGCTTCCCATCTCCAGATTGTAATCCTTGCCCAGCCTGACGTAGTCGAGCACCGCGCCCTTCCTCCTAGCCAGCACCATCCATGGGACCATGTTGCTGTGGTGCTCCATCTCCGTTATGAGTATGTGGTCGCCCCTCCTTATGTTCGCCTCGCCCCAGCTAAGCGCCACAAGGTTTATCGATTCGGTTGCGTTCCTCGTGTAGATTATCTCCCTGGACGATCCAGCGTTTATCATCCTCGCCAGTTTCGATTTCGACTCGATGTATTTCTCGGTTGCCTCCTCCGCTATCTTGTATATGCCCCGGTGTATGTTGGCATTGTATCGCCCGTAGTACTCAGATATGGCGCTGATGACCTGCCTTGGCTTCTGCGATGTTGCCGCATTGTCCAGATAAGCCAGCGGCTTCCCGTTCATCCTTGTAGAAAGTATCGGGAAGTCCTCCCTTATTGCACCAACGTCAATCCTCCTCATTTGTCAACCACTTATGTACGAGTCGTAGCCCTCCTTCTCCAGCTTTTCGGTAAGCACCTCTCCTCCTTCGTCAACTATCTTTCCGTTGACCATAACGTGCACAACATCGGGCTTTATGTATGCGAGTATCCTGCTGTAGTGGGTTATTATCAGCAGGCCCGTCTTCTCTTTTTCCTGCATGCTGTTTATGCTCTCCGAGACGGTCTTTATCGCGTCTATGTCAAGGCCTGAATCGGGCTCGTCCAGTATGGCTATCTTGGGCTTCAGCACGTTCATCTGAAGAACCTCCGACTTCTTCTTCTCCCCCCCGGAGAACCCCTGGTTGAGCGGCCTCTTTATGAACTCGTCCGACATCTTCAGTTCCTTTATGCCCTCCTTTATCTCCTTCATGAACTCCTTGGTCGACCTTGTGTCCCCCGCAGCCTGCTTCGCCAGATGGAGGAAATTTATGAACCCGACCCCCTCTATCTCTGCCGGGTTCTGGAACTGAAGGAACAGGCCGAGACGCGCGCGCTCATCGGTCTTCATGCCGAGTATGCTCTTACCGTCCACCAGTATGTCCCCTGATGTTACCGCATATGCTGGATGGCCCATCACCGCCTTGGCGAGCGTGCTCTTCCCCGATCCGTTCGGGCCCATTATCACGTGCCTCTTGCCCTGTCCCACCTTCAGGCTTATTCCCTTCAGGATCTCTTTGTCCTCTATGCTCACATGCAAGTCTCTTAGCTCAAGCTCCATATCATCACAAAATTAACTTTTGGGGTTCAGGCGCGCGGCGTGAACGCGCAGTCAAACTTGGTGTTTTCCAGGCAGACCCCGCACATTATCTTTCTCGCCTCCTCCCTCCTGCCTGATTTTATCGCAGACGCATACTCGCTTACCGCCCTCGTGCTTAGGCGCACGCTCGAATGGCCCTTGGAGTGTATGTGCTTGCTCACAGCAGCCTGCGTTATCGCCAGCTTCGCTGCAACTTCCTGCTGTGTCATTCCGTCCTTTACCATCAATCGCGCAGCAAGCCTCCTGAACTCAGGTATAACCTCAGTATAGGCCTTTTCGTATCCGGTCAACATATTCTCACCATTAGTGTAATCTCATCTGTACTTGTAGTGCCCGAGGAACATGTCTTTCTTGCCCTCTTCCCCAAAGCTCCATGACGCCTCCCCCGCCTTAGGTATTAATCCGAACTCTTTCTTTTCTAGCTTTCGGTCGAGGAGCGCCATCGACGTATCCCTGGCAAACTGGTTGTGCATCCTTGCGACGCTCTCCGCGAGGAAGCCCGAGACTATCAGCCTGCGCACGCCCAGCTCGTCTATCGATTTTGACATAAGGTAGAATACCGCTTCGGGGTCTATGGGGGACGTCGCCGACGAGTGGGTCGCCTTGACCGCGCTTTCCTCGACCGACATGTCAGGCAGGCCGTCGATCCTGGCCCCCCTGTCGAGCAGTATTCCGCGCTCGTGAACGTACGACTTCGAGCCGGATGCTCCCCTGTTTACCTTGGCGTAGCCCTTCAGAAGGCAGAACGAACTGTCCATCAGCACTGCCCTCGATTCCAGGCTCGCGTTGCTCTCCCTGCCTGAATTGAGTATCATCGTGTTTATGTCGAACCTCTGGGAGGAGCAGCCAAAGACTATCTCATTGACGCGGACCTCGCTGCGCGCCCCGGTCGCGTCGACGGTTCCCCTGGCGCGCGTCAGTTCCCCCCCGTTGTAGAAAACGTTAATGTCTATCTTTGAATCTGCGCCGGCCCTGTTCCTGATGAACGCCATTACCGTCGTATTTGCATTTTCATTGTGCAGCATGTCGATCTCCGCCTTCGACCCTGGCGCGGCGTTTATCTCATGGGCAACCCCGCTCATGGACCTGCGCGCAGAGCTCGACGTGTAAAGCTCCAGCAGTTTCAGGCTGGCGGCCTCACCTATGTTTATAAGCACGTGAGAGGTCAGCGGGCTGTCGCCGTTGACAAAGAGGATCTTCAGCTCTGCGCTGGTGCCCTTCGGCACCTCTATGTGTATGAAACGCCTGGAGTGCGCGTCTATAAGCGCGAGGTACTTGTCTTCGGAGCTTTTGTGCATCATGGTGCCTATCGCCTGCGTGTCGTCGCTGGGGGATGTGACGCGTATGTTCCGTCCGCTGCTCAGCAGGTGGGACTCGCTGCCCACCGCAAGGTCGAATGCGATGCCCAGCGCGTTCGCGTGCTCTTTCAGGTATTCCTCGACCCCCTGTTCCTTTGTGCCGTTGAAGCTGAACAGGTGCGGCACTGGTATGTGGTGGCGCTTGTAGAGAAGGTTTGTCTCCTCCGGCAGCGCGGAATAGTTCGCTAGTGCCTCCTTCACAAACGCATCGTGGTCCATTGCGATTAACCTACAGAGTTCGACATGTCGAGCTTTATCAGGCGCCTGAGCTCTATCGAGTATTCCAATGGCAGCGTCCTTGCGAGCGGGTCGAGGAAGCCCAGCACTATCGTGGTGAGCGCGTCCTCCTCGCTCATGCCCCTAGACATTAGGTAGAAGAGCTGCTCCTCGCCCACCTTGCCGGTGCTTGCCTCGTGCGTGATCGTCGCGTCGTCGCGCTTGACCTCCATGTAGGGGAATGTGCTTGTTTTAGAGTCCTCGTCCAGCAGAAGAGCGTCGCAGCGCACAGAGCTCTTAACGTTCGCCGCGTTGGCAGCTATGTGCAGCAGCCCACGGTAATTGGATACGCCGTTGCCCGATGAGACGCTCTTCGAGATTATCTGCGAGGTCGTGTCCGGTGCGAGGTGGTATATCTTGCCGCCTGAGTCCTGCATCTGACCAGGCCCGGCCACCGCGACAGACATTATCTCTCCACGCGCCCTTTTCTCCTTCAGGAATATTGAGGGATACTTCATGTTCAGCTTGCTGTTGTGCACAAATATGCCATTGGCTATGAAGTTGTGTGGGCCGTCAACCTCTATATCATAGGTTATTTCCTTGCCAGCATATTCTATCTTGCTTACCGGTACAAAGTATATCGGCATATCAAGCCTGTGATCGGAGAAGCAGAAGCAGTAGTGAGTATACTCCTTCTTCTCTTTACCAAGGGGCTTCTGCTCGTGGCTGGTCCACTTGCTAATCTTTCCTGGGTTCAGCCCGCATGATATGGACAGGGCTTTGAGCTGTTCCAGCAGAGCCCTATTGGTGCTTGTAATGCTTACATTCTTGTGCCCGCGCTTTATGTGTCCGTCCGCGGCGAGATATCCCTCAATAAAGGCGAGCTTCTGGGCCTTTGGCAGCTTATAAATCCAGTCCGGTATCCTCTTCGTTCTTGCATTGCCCGAAAGGCCCATTGATTTTATGAACTTTACAAGTTCCATCGACCCTACCCTTATCGTTACCTTGTATTGCTTTGTGTCGGCCCCAAAAACCGATTTCAATAAGGATCTTACTTTTTGATTGGACGCGTTCGTCAGCGGGACCGCTATATTTACCCGTGCTTTTTCCATACATCCATCCCTAAGATAAACTCCCAGGAGCCACATAAGGTCTTCGTTTGTTTCCTTCGGGATGTTTATATGGTTTCTTGCCTTTTTGACACGCTCAATGCCTGTTATTTTATATGGCTTGCCCCTATCAGGGATGTCGCCAGATATCGCAACAAGATCGCCCTCTTTTATGCTCTCTATGGGCGTCCAAGAAATTTTGTTGTACCACGAATCCTTATGCATCCTAAGGACCGGATGGTTGCGTGTAGCGACTATCTCCCGATGATTTATGGTCCTCAGCCTGTACACATCGGTTGGCGGGTTCTCCCTCTTTGCCACGACGTTGAATGCATCTATCTCGAACTCCTGGCTTAACGAGTAAACCCTATCGCCAGGATTGAGGTCCTCTATGGATTTCACATCGTTATTAGTGAGTATGGATGTGCCCTTTACAAGGCATCCAATGTTAAAGTCGACCCATTCGACGTGCGCATTCTCGTACGCGTAGGCGCGCTGCGTTACGAGGTTGTAGACGTTCTTCGACCAGTTCTGTATCGTGACGTAGCGTATGTGCGCGTCCTTGTGCGCAACCAGCTCCACAACAGCAGAATGAAGCGAGGAGCTCATATATACGGGCGCGGTGCACCCTTCGACGTAGACGACATCTGCCCCCTCATCCGCGATTATTAGCGTGCGTTCGAACTGGCCCGCCTTCTCCGTGTTTATCCTGAAATACGCCTGCAAGGGCATCTTGAGCTTGACTCCTTTTGGCACGTAAATGAAACTGCCACCGCTCCAGGTGGCCGTGTTCAGCGCGGCGAACTTGTTGTCGCTCGGGGGTATGACCGTGCCGAAATACTTCTTCATAAGCTCTGGGTATTTCTTGACGGCCTCGTCGGTGCTGGTGAATATCACGCCCTGTTTTTCCAGGTCCTCGCGTATGTGCGAGTACACGACCTCAGAATCGTACTGCGCCTCTGCGCCTGCGAAGAACTTCCTTTCCGCCTCCGGTATGCCAAGCTTGTCGAACGTCTTCTTGATCTCTTCCGGGACCGATTCCCAGTTGCTCCCTTTTTTGTCGGTAGGCTTGAGGTAGTAATAGATGTCGTTGTAGTCTATGTTGTTGAGGTTCCCGCCCCACTGCGGGGTTGGCTTCGCGAGGAACTGCTTGTATCCGGTCAGCCTTTTCTCGAGCATCCACTCGGGCTCATTCTTCATCTCGGATATTTCCCTTACAATGTCCTCTGAGAGGCCCTTCTTCGTCTTGAACTTGTACTCGAAGCTGTCGCTGAAGCCATAGCGTTCCAGGTACTCGTCGTCCTTCACGACTACCTCTTCCCCGGACCTCTGCGGGGCAGCTGCCGCCTTTGACATTATAACCAGGTTATAGTCCGGTTTCAGCTATTTAACCCTTTTGGGAGGGTCGGGTTATCCTGATACAGAAACTGCATGGACGGGCGCGCCAGGACCTGCCATTGAAGTATTTTTCGGACTCGCTGCCTTGGTGGAAGAATGCCCTGGTGGAAGAATGCCCCTATCCTCTCCTTCGCCCTGACCATCAGGATCCATTCGTACTCGGTGTGCCCCTCGCTGAACATTACGCCATTGGATGCCGGCCTGCATAGGTAGACCAGCATCGTTATCGTCTGGCGGTCGTCCATCTCGAAGTGCCTGGGGTCTCCTGGGGTCTATTACATGTACAGATCTATCGCAAGGCCTGTCTCATCGAGTATATCGCGCTTCAAGCCATCTATCGGGTTCTCCTTCGGATCCGTCCTGCCTCCCGGCAGCTCCCAGACCCCGGGCTTCTGGACGTCGTTCAGCTTCCTCTTTAGGGTCGGCAGCCCCTAATTGTCGATGATGAAGCCATTGACCGCGATCCTGAACTCGTCGGTCGTGGGATCACTCCAGGAACTGCGCGACCGTCGGGGGCTCGGGCGGCTGGCCCTTCCTGGTCCTTATCTCCCGGACGATCTTGTTCTGCTGTTCCGTCGGCAATCGCTCGTAGCCGGCGAACTCGTAGTACCATACCGCCCTTCCCTGGGTTATGCTCCTTATCCCGTTCGAGAAGCCCTTTATCACCTCGGAAACGGGCAGCTTGGCGACGATCGACATCTGCTCCCTCTCCTGGAGAACGTTCTGCACCTGCCCCCTCTTGCCCTGCAGCAGCGTTATCACGTCCGACATGTACTCCTGGGGGATGTTTATCGTGAAGAGCTGCTTAGGCTCCATGAGCGAGACGCCTGCGGTCAGCATCGCTGCGTACATTCCGCGACGCATCGCGGGTATTATCTGCGCCGGGCCCCTGTGCACAGGGTCCTCGTGTATGGTCGCGTCCATTATGCTTACCATGACCCCGGAGCACTTCTCCCTTGCAAGGGGGCCGTCCTTGGTCGCCTCTGTGAACCCGTCTATGAGCAGCTCCATCACCTCGTTGAGGTACTGTATGCCGTGGGTGGCGTCAACAAGCATGCAGTTGTTGGACACGTATACGACCCCCTTCGCCGTCGGGCGGTCCAGGCCGGCGTTTATCATCGCCTCTATCGCCAGCTGCCCCTTCGGGGGCCCGTCGCGGATCTCGCCCGCATCGAGCGCCTTGAGCACCGTGTCCTTCATCGGCTCCACCTTTATGTAGAACTTGGTGTGCCTGTTCGGGGTCTTGCTCTCTATCGGGCCCGCCTCCTTTTCTATCGTCTCCTGATAGACCACGATGGGCTCGCTCGTTATTATCGGTATCATGAACTCGTTCTTCAGCTTCGTCTCTATGATCTCCAGATGCAGCTCCCCCATCCCGCTGACGAGGTGCTCACCCGTTTCCTGGTTTATCTCGACCTTTATGGTCGGGTCCTGCTTTGACAGGACCCTCAGCGCCTCTATGAGCTTCGAGGTGTCCTTCGAGTCCTTCGCCTCGACCGCCTTCGTGACTACCGGCTTTGAGTAGTGGGTTATCTGCTCGAACGGGACTATCTTGCCCTCGCTCAGCGTATCGCCCACGGCGATGTCCTTCAGGCCTATCAGCGCGGCGATGTTGCCCGCGGGGATGTGATCGACTATGACCCTGTCCTGGCCCATGTAGACGCCCGTCTGCTGCAGCTTCTGCGTTGATGCCTTGCCGGAGATGTTGAATTCTGTTCCCTTCTTGACAACCCCTGAGAACAGCCTCCCCACTGCGACCTCGCCGCTGTGCTGGTCGTACATTATGTTGAAAACGACAACGTTTGCCGGGGCGGACTTGTCTACGCTGATCATCGCCTTGCCCTCCGGGCTCTCTGTGTCACCGTGCCATATCTGGGGTATCCTGTATCTCTGCGCTATGTCCGGCGACGGCAGGTGGTCGATTATCATCGCGAGCGTGGCCTCGTCTATCGGGGCGAGCTCCTGCAGCTTCTTCAACCCCTCATCACCCTGCTTCGTCAGCTCGAAAACCTGCTTGAAGTTGACTTTGTATCTTTCCATTATGTATTTGGATATCGCCCACCTGTCGTACGCGGAACCGAAGCAGACGCTCCCGTTCTCCACGCTGACCCTCCACTTCCCAACGAACTCGTCTGGGACGTACTGGTCTATGAGCTTGTTTATGCTCGCGATCAGCTCCAGCAGCCGCTCAAAGGTCTGCTCCGGCGTCAGCCTGAGCTCCGACAGCAGACGGTCGACCTTATTCACGAAAAGTACTGGCTTCGCCTTCTCCTTGAGCGCCTGCCTGAGCACCGTCTCTGTCTGCGGCATGACGCCCTCGACAGGATCGACAACGAGCACCACTCCGTCCACCGCCCTCATCGACCTTGTGACGTGCCCGCCGAAGTCGACGTGGCCGGGGGTGTCTATCAGGTTTATTATGTAGTCCCTCCCCTTGTACTCGAAGCCGAGCGATATGTTGGCCGACTTTATCGTCATGCGCCTGTCCTTCTCTATTGCCTCGTAGTTTGTGTATAGCACATCGCCAGCCACCGACTTGGAGATCAGGCCGGCCTTCGCGAGCAGGGAATCGGTCAGGGTCGTCTTGCCATGGTGGACGTGCGCTATTATCGCTATGTTCCTTATCTGGTCCGTGTTACCCATGAGCTTTGTTATCTCCTCGACTATGAACTCCTTCCTCACCATGAAAAGACCTTACTTGGCGCTCCTCGCCATCCTCTCTATCTCGTTCTTCCTCTTCAGTGCATAGCTGTTTATGTCGGCGTTGGCCGCGAGCATTATCTCGTTAGCGAGCGCATCGGAGATCGAGCGCTTGTTCCCGAATGCCCCTATTATCGCAGCCATCGATATGTTCCTTATCGCTATGTCGAGGCGCCTGCTGGCGCTTATGTCGACCGCGACGTTCGAGGTTATGCCGCCGTAGATCACCCTTGTCGTGTCCTCTATCGGCGCGCTGTTCTCGAGCGCCCTTATGAGCACCTGCAGCGGGTTCTTGCCGGTAGCCTTGCTTATGCGCTCGAACGCGCCCATTATTATCCTTGTAGTCATGACCTTCTTCCCCTGTAGCCTGCCCTTCGTCCTTATGACATGCCCGCCCACCTTGCTCCCGGTCCCGCCCCTCATGAGCGAGTTGGCGAGGCGCTCGACTATGTTGAGGCCCGCCTTAGAGAAGCTCTTGCTGCTGTTCCTCCTGAATGTCATGGGATAGGCTATCGGCTTTATGTTTATGTAGTTCTTCAGGCTAAGGTCCTGCACCTCGACATCGTACCCGTACTTGTCGAAAAGGAGTATGCCGCCCTGCGGGGACTGAGCCGGCGATTTCTGGGCCTCCTTCTGGGCAGGCTTGGTTCTCCTTCTCGCCCTGGGCTGCCTTTCTGGCGCCGTCTTGGCCGGCTGCGCGGCCTCCGGCGCTGCGGGCTGCGGCTGAACCTCCTGCTCTGGCGCATCGGCCTTTACCGCGCTCTTTGGTGCTGTGTCAGCCATAAAATCATCTCTTCGGCTTCTCCTTCCTGCCGGACCTGACGAGCTGTATGTTTACCCCGTTGACCTCAACGACCTTGTACTTCAGCCCTGGTATGCACCCCATCTGGCCCCTCTGGGACCCGCCCATCCCCTCTATCGTCACCTCGTCGTGCTCGTCTATGAACCCGACGGACCCGTCGCCGGGAACAAAGGCGCCGACGACGGTGCCGTTCTTTATAAGTTGCACTTTTACGAGCTTTATCTGCCCTGAGTGGGGCTGCTTCTGGCCGACCGCATCCTTCTTCAGAACTATCGCCTTCGCCCTGGGCACCGTGCCCATCGCGTCGTACTTCGCCTTGAGCTTCAGCTTTCTCCTCTTTAGCCACTTCTTGAGCAGGCGCTGGTGCTTCCTCTGCCTGAGGAGCTTCCTTGCCGCAAATTCGCCGTTTGGCAATTCATCGACCTCGATCAATATTTCTCGTTGAGTATGTTGGAGCTGCCAGGCTCTGTTATGGATAGCACAGACACGGAGAAGGGCTTGCCGCACACGACCCCGAGCTCCATCGGGTTGCCCTTGAACAGTATGACGCGCGCGTCCGCCAGCTTGGCCGAGTGCTCTATGTCGTTTATCCTGTCTTTCTTGTTAACCGATGCCACGACGACCAGCTTGGCCGTGCCGTTGGCTATCGAGTCGGTGGCCTTCCTTATTCCTATGGCCGCCTTGCCGCTGTCTACTGCTAGACGTATATCATTAGCCAAATCTGCCATGAAAGATCACGAGCCACGAAGGTGGCAAGCTGTTACGCTTTATATTACCCACAGAAAGGTATATAACGATTACACCGCGGCGTGGGCAGAGGAACCGTCTGCCTCAGTGCAGTATCGTGGAGTTGCAGCCCTGGGGCTGGCTGAAGCTGTTCGATAGGATCAATTTCAGGTAGCCAAGGTACGGCACCGATGCGAGCACCCTTCCCTTTATAGAGGTTATGTTGGCCGGCAGGTTCCCGTACTGGATGTCCAGGCCTGGGTTGTTGTCGCCCTTCGTCAGGAAATAGTAGGCCCCGCTCACGTTGAGTATCGCGTAGAGCCTGTGCACAATATATGAGTCGCCCTCCCTGTAGAACAGGTCGTGCGGGTCGGTCTCGTACACCACGACGCTGTTGTTCGCGTCCCCGAGTATCGTTGTGTTGGCTATAATTATGCCGGTCGTGGCTGCGATCCCGATCTCTGTCCCGTTCGAGAATCTCACCGTGCTTGAGCCGCACATGTATTTCACGAGGTTCTGGTCCTGGTAGGAGCCCTGGACTATCGCGCCGCCAGATACACCGCCCGCGTACAGGCCTATCCTGTATCCAGGCAGCATGTACTGCGATATCCTAGCCGTGTTTCCAGTCTGATTGTACGCCATACATGATATGTACTCGCGGCTTATGTTGCCAATGAACGCCTCGTATTGCGGCCTGGTTATGTTTATTACCGGCGCTCTGAGACCGGCTATGCCGCCCTGCTGGCCCTGGAGCAGTATCATGCTGCCCCTCTGGAGAGTCGGCAGCATGCTGCAGCTCGGCACCACGTCGAGGGGATACGGGGTATGCAGCACGAGCCTCAGCAGGAGCCATACGACTATGACCGCGAGCACCACGAGCGCGAACTCGAAAAGGTTCCTCGACAACCCGAACTCCTTGACGCCGTTCGACACCTCCACCGCTATCGTCGCGATTATGGAGACGAAGAGCATTACCCCGAGAATGTCCGCGTACGCCGCCACGTGCTGGAAGAGCAGGTAAAGCACGAAAAGCGCGACCATTACCGCGTAGAGCGGGACCGGGTTTATAAGGCGCTTGCCGCCCCTGCCGGCCACTGCCGTTTTCAGGACCTTTGTGCTATCCATGCTTATCCACGTCCGCCACGGAGTTTGAGACCATGTGGAGCCCCACAACGGCAGATATGTCGTCCCTCTTCACCACGCCTATCGCAGCCTCCGCGCTGGTTATCATCGTGTCATTGTGGCTCACCAGTATCATCTGCGACTTCCTAGAGAGCTCGGCCATGAGCTTCGACAGCTTCTTCACATTCTCCTTGTCGAGCGATACGTCTATCTCGTCGAAAAGGTAGAACGAGAGGGGGTTTATCGCCTGTATCGAGAATATCAGTATTAGGAGGAGCAGCGCCCTCTCCCCCCCAGACTTCTGCTCCACCGAGATGTTCATACTCCTCCCCCCTATAACTATGTTGAGGCCCGCCTTGAGCGGCTCCTTCTGATCGTCCAGCTCGAGGTGCCCCTGCGTATCGAAGATGTAGTCGTGCAGGCGCCTGAAGTTCTCGTCCACCTTGTTGAACGTGTCCTTGAAGACGCTCAGCTTCCTGCGGTCTATCTCGTTTATCATGTTTATTATCGACTCCTTCTCCTTCGATAGCGTCGACAGCTTCGCATCTGCCTCCTCGACCTCAAGCTTCTTGCTGCTGTACACCTCTGGTGCCTTCAGGTTGACGTTGCCTAGCCTCTCCATGTCGGACCTCGCAGACACCAGTCTTTCCTCTATGCTCCTTATCTCCTCCCCTATCACCGGCTCGGTCCCGGCGTAGGAGTTCAGCTCCGCTCTTATGTCCCCCAGCCTGACCTGCAGCTGGGCCCTTCGCGTGTTGACTTCGTTGAGCTCGCGTTCCGTCCTCGACAGCTCAGAGCCGAGGCGACCGCGCTCCTCCATCATCTTCGATATTCTTGACCCGACCTCGTTGATCTGCGCTATCCTCCTGCTGTACTCTGCGCCGTGTGATTTCAGCTCCTCCTGAAGCTCGTCCCTCGCCCTCGCGAGCTCCTTGAGTTCCTCATCGAGCATGGCGAGCCTCCTGTGCTCCTCCGCTATCTCAGCCCTGCCCGCAGCCGTCTCCTCCTCAAGCCGCTCGCGCCTCTGCGAATTGAGGTCGCGCTCCTTCGATGTCGCCGCATGCCGCACCCTGAGCGCCTCTATCGAGGCCTGGAGCTCCTTGTACTTCTCAGCCTCGTGCTTGCCCTCCTTCTTCTGCTCCGCGCCCTTCAGCCTCGAGAGCAGCGCCTCGCCTTCGTGCCTCATAGATTCCAGCCTGTCCCTTGCTGCGTTGTGCTCGCTTCTCTTCGAGGCGAGCTTGCGGTCTATCGCGGCCATGAGGGCGGATAAGTCGGATATACGGGAGCCTAGCTCGCGCCTCTTGCGCTCGCGCTCCTCTCCTTCCTGACGGGAGCGCTTCGCCTCGAAGCTCGCGCCTATCTCCTCCGCTTCCAGCCTTGAGTACTCCTTCCTGAGCACCTCTATCTCCGTCTCCATCCTCCTTGCGGCCTCTGCCGCTTCTGATTTTTCCCTCGCAATCGCGGAGAGCCTGGAGTTTATGGATGTTCTGCTGGACTGCCTCCTGTTGCTCCCGCCGGTTATTATGCCGTGCTGCTCCACCAGCTCGCCGTCGTACGTGACGAACCTATGCCTGCCGAATCCGGCACGCTTCGCCTCGGCAATGCTCTCCACAAGGTATGTGTTGGAGAAGACGTAATTGAAAACGCCAGCCAGCCTCTTTTCGAAGCGGACATGTGAGAGCAGAGGGTCGAGGCCGCGTACGGGATCCGACATCCCGATGACCAGGTCGCTTATGGGTATAAAGGAGGCCCTGCCGAGCTGCTTCGCCTTGAGCACGCGGATCGCCCTGTCTGCGGCGTCGGCCGATTCTACAACCAGGTAGTTCAGCCTGCCGGATGCGGCGGCGCCGACCGCAAGGTCGTATCTCTCGTCATAAGTGCATAGGTCGCGGACCCTGCCAAGGAACTCGCCGCCGATTGCGCCACTGACCGCCTCGTCGATCCTGGAATCGGATCCGGCGCCAAGGGATGCTAGCTGCTCCTTCAGCTCGAGCGACTTCGAGTCCAGGTCGAGCTGCGCCGAGCGCAACTCCTCTATGCGCTTGTGCACGAGCCCCATCTCCTTGGCTATCCTCAACTTCCCCTTTGACAGCTCCTCCATCCGGCCTTGAGCGACGGGCTCATTGGCGGCGCTGTTCAGCTGCAGCAGCACGGCCTCCGCATCAGCCCTCTGGGCTGCTAGCGCCTTTGCCTCGGCATCGAGCCCCATGAGCGACGACGCCAGATCCGACAGGAGCTGCTGCTGTTCGTATATCCCGGCCTGCAGGCGTGCCGACTGCTCTATCAGGGATTCAGTACCGGCGCCACCCGGCATCATCGAATCTGCGAGCGGCGCCATCTCCCTCAGCTGGGCGCTTATCTCGTCGAGCTGCTCGGTGTTCCTGGCCAGGCCGGCCCTGAGGCCGTCCAGCTCGCCCACCATCGAGGACAGGTCCTGCTCCTTCTCCTTGACTCTCTCCTTTATCGACTTCGACTGCGACTCCTTAACGGCGATTTCCTTCAACACCTCCTCGAGCCTGTGGCCCGCCGAGCTCGTCTCCAGCGACTTCTCGTTGAGCTCCCTTGAATAATCGTCGCGCTCCTTCGAGAGCTTTGCCGAGGCAGACTCGATCTCGAGGAGCTTGGAGTTTATTGCTGCGACCCTGCCCTCTACGACCCTTATGTCAGAGACGGCCTTGTCGTGCAGGCCCGCGATCTCGGTCTCTGTCGCCTTCAATATGGTGTATGTGCCCCTCTTTATGTAGTCCCTCAGCGCCATGTAAGCCTCTGCGTCGTCCTTCTGCTTCTCAAGGTCGGAGAGGAAGCCCTTCCTGAGGTCGAGCTCTATCTGTGCCTCGCGCACCCTAGCGTCGACCTTCTCCAGCTCATTGAGCGACGCGTCCCTCTTCTCATCGAATTCGCTTATGCCCGAAGCCGCGTCTATCAGCTCGCGCCTCTCCCTGGGGGTGAGCGACTCCATGTGGTTTATCTCGCCCTGTGCTATGATGTTGGTCGTGTCTGCCATCGCATTGTAGGAACGCAGCGCCGTGAGCACCTCCTGCTTTGTGACCCTCCTGCCGTCGAGCCTGTAGCTTACCTTGTTGTTCGATTTTATGGTCTTGAGGACCTCGAGCTCGACGTCGCCGGAGAAGACGAGCTTCACGTATGCGCGCCTGGGTCCCCCGCTCTTCGATGGGGATGCGCTCTTGTTTATCAGCGCCATAGTGTTCCCTACCCTGAGCCTCTTCAGGGAGCTCTCGCCCATGGCGAACAGGATGGAATCACATATGGCGGACTTGCCCGACCCGTTTGGGCCGACTATGCAGTTGAAGCCCTTCTTGAATTTTATGCTTGCGTGCTTGAAAGACTTGAAATTGTGGATAACCATGCTGTCCAGATAGAGCATCGCTACACCTGTCGTCTGCCTATTCTAACGGCTGGAATCTATTTAACTGTTTTGTGGCCGAGGTTGGCGGAGCTGACCATGTGCAGGCTTATGATATATTCGACACGCTGCCTTGGCAGTATCCCGATAAGCCTACCTCCCTTCGTTACGGCCATGGTCCCTACGCCATCCGCGTTCATCTCGTCCAGCGCATAGTAGAGGCTCTTGTCTGGCGATATCTCCAGAAGCCGCTCGCCGAAGCTGCCTACGCTTGGTGCGCGCGTGCCGGCCCTCCTAGCCGACCTCTGCAGAGATGCGCTCGAGAAGAGGTAGACGCTGTGGCTTTTCCGAAAGAGGATCGTGTGAGGGTTCCTGTCCCAGTCCCTTGTGCTGGCGAAGCGCCTCCGCAAGGCGGCTATCGAGGTACTCTGGCTCACGAGCAGGTAGTTCCTGCTTATGGCGTCGCCAACGTGCAGACCCTTCACGCCCTCCCTTACGAGCGCGGACGTCAGCTCCGCCTCTGCGCCGCCATAGACAAACATCGCGACGACTATGCTGAATAGAACGAATACCTCCTTGTATGATACTGAATAGGAACTGTTCAGCAGCGCATACGCAACAGAGCCTACGATGAACATGACCGTTATCACATTGCTGTACAATACCGCCTTTTTCGTCGCTGCCAGGTAGCCCTCCCGCCTCTGTATATAGCTGCGCAGCACCCTTCCACCGTCAAGCGGCAGCCATGGGAGTATGTTGAATATGCCCAGTACGAGGTTTATCAGGAAGAGGAAGTTGAGCAGGCTCCCTAGGTAGCCGGTGTGTATGATTATCGAGAAAGGCAGGAAGACGAGAGCGAGCACTAGGCTGGCTATGGGTCCAGATATCGAAACTAAAAACTCATCCGGGGGGTTCAGATCCTCCTGGTTCACGACAGTTCCGCCCCCAAAAGGATAGAGGATGATCCTCTTGACGCTTATCCTGCGCCGCTTCGCTACCCATGCGTGTACGAGCTCATGGATCAGCACGCACGCAAAGATGAGCACCCACAGCACGAAATCGGCAAGGCTGACCAAAAGTATGACAAGCAGCAGCGCTATGAAGAGCCAGTTGAGCTCTATGTCAACGCCGCCTATCTTCCCTATGCCCAGAGAGTACCCGACCATCAATGCACCCATGCCGTTACATATGGAATATGGAGGGCAAAGCAGTTAAGCCCTTTTGAGTCGTTGCGTATATTTTTATAGGGTTGCGCACCAAATATATCTGTTCTGCGGGATGATTCAATAACCGATGAAAAAACAAAGGGCCTTGCTGCCAAGAAATCAGAGAACTTCTCAGAGTGGTATACAGATGTCATAATAAGATCCGGCTTCGTCGACTACAGCTCCGTGTCGGGCATGATGGTGCTCAGGCCTGACGGCTACTTCCTCTGGGAGCAGGTCTGCAGGGCGACCGACGAGATGTTCAAGGAGAACGGGATCGACAATACCGCCTTCCCCCTTTTCATACCAGAGAGGCTGCTCCAGAAGGAGGCGAAGCACATAGAGCACTTCAAGGCGGAGGTCGCGTGGGTCACGCACGGGGGGGAGAGCGAGTTGGAGGAGCGGCTCGCGGTCAGGCCGACATCGGAGACGATAATGTACGAGTCGGTTGCGAAATGGGTGAGGTCGTGGAGGGACCTGCCGATGAAGCTCAACCAGTGGAACAACGTTGTACGCTGGGAGTTCAAGCATCCAACCCCGTTCCTTAGGACGCGCGAGTTCTACTGGAACGAGGGGCACAGCATATACGCGACAGAGGAGGAGACGATAAAGGAGAGGGAGATTATACTTGGCATATACAGCAAGATCCTCAGGGAGCTGCTCGCCCTTCCCTACATACTCGGGCGCAAGACCGAGCAGGAGAAGTTCGCCGGTGGGGTGGCGACGTACAGTCTGGAGATGATAATGCCGGATGGCAAGGCGGTCCAGGGACCGGACTGGCACTTTGACGGACAGAACTTTGCCAAGGTGTTTGACATAATGTTCCTCAACAAGGATGGCAGCAAGGCCTACGCATGGCAGAGCACCTATGCCATAACAACGCGCGTGATTGGTATAATGATAGCGGTGCACGGCGACGACAGGGGGCTTGTAATACCGCCGATGATGTCAAGGATACAGGTCGTCATAGTGCCTATATACAGGAACGAAAACAAGGGCGAGGTGCTCGAGGCCGCAGGTAAGATAATGGATTCACTTGCGAAGAGGGTAAGGGTGCGCCTTGACGACCGCGACGAGTACTCGCCAGGCTGGAAGTTCAACGAGTGGGAGCTAAAGGGAGTGCCGCTCAGGCTCGAACTGGGTGCGCGTGAGATTGCCGCTGGCAAGGTAATCGCCGTAAGGAGGGACACCGGTGAGAAGGCAGAACTGGCCATGGGCGGCGTGGAGAAACAGGTGCAGAGGCTGCTAAAGCGCATGCAAAAGGAAATGTACAAGAGGGCGGCGAAGGCGCTGAAGGCGATGACATCTAGCGCGTATACCTATGCGGCCGTGAAGAAGCTTCTCGAGGATAAAAAGGGGTTCGTGCTGGCGCCGTGGTGCGGAAGCGACGAATGCGAGAACAAGGTGGGAGAGGAGACTGGTGCGAAGATAACCAACATACCACTGGACCAGAGCAAGCTGAAGGGCAACTGCATATATTGCGGGAAGCCAGCGAAGCACATGGCAAACTTTGCAAGGTCGTACTGATGTATAAGGGATTGAATTTTGAAGACTTCATGAACCGACAGATACGACGGTATAATTCAGACTGCGTCGGAAGCCAAATAAATACGGTCTATTTTACCTAGAAGGGGGCCCATGCTGATAAGCCACCATGCCGGAGAACTCCGCATGCTTCTCCACGAAGTGCTGTATGTATGAGCAGTCGGGTCTGACTCTCAGGCCTCTCCTTTTGGCAAAATCGAATGCAGCCAGTGCCAGCTGCTCTGCTATGCCTTGCCCTCGCGCCTCATCTGGGACGTAGGTGTGAAACATCGATATTACATTCCCCTCTATTTTGTACAGCAGCTCTGCACGACCTCCATTCACGTCTGCGTAAAAGCCCTTGCCATCGGATGTTATCTTCATCGCTATCAAATCCCAAGATAAATATTTATACGGCACGAGCGCATATGGGTATATGGAGGATGAAGGGAAAGAAATCGGGGTTATAGGAATCGGCGCTATGGGCGGCAACATAGCAAGGCTGTTGCAAGATGGGGGCTATTCGCTGGTCCTTTACAACAAGACGCCAGAGGGGTATGAGCCTTTCAGGGGCAAGAGAGGGTTCACCATCGCAGGCGACCTGGCAGATTTGGTAAAGAAGCTTGGAAAGGAGGGTGACAGGGTAGTATGGATGATGGTTCCGGGAGGTGACGTGACCAATGGTATTGTTATGCAGCTCTCAAATATTATGAGGCCGGGGGATATTGTCATAGATGCGTCGAATTCCATATACACCGATTCCATTGCCAATTACAATTCGATGAGAGCTGCTGGTGTGAGTTATCTTGATGTGGGCTGCGCAGGAGGCCCTGACGATCTTCTGAATGGGGCGACATTCATGATCGGGGGGGACAAAGATGCATATGGGCGTGCTGAAGGCATATTCAAGACGCTGGCTGGGAAAAACGGTACATATGGATATGTGGGGGGCAGCGGGTCCGGTCAGATGACAAAGATGGTGCATAACGGCATATTCTACGGCATATTCCCAGTCTATGCAGAGGGAGTTGAGCTGCTGCAAAGGATGAGCGAGAACGCGAATGGTTCCAGCCTGGACATGAAAGAGGCGCTTAGGCTGCTTGCGCGCAGCCCGCCGATAACGACAGATATAATGGGTGGGATAACAAAGGCGCATGCGAATGGGGAGCTTGAAAGGCCCGCCGGCGCGCCGAAGGTGTCGGAGATGGTCAATCGAGAGCTTGATGTGGCGGCAAGCATGGGAGTAGGACTTGCCATAACCAAGGCGGTGCTGGGCGGTTATGCATCAATGTCCGAAAGGTCGAGGAGCATTTATACTGCGGCGAAGAGAATCGTGACGGGACATTGAGGGCACGGCATACAGGGCCAGGGGTGTGACATCCCCCCACCCATAGACGGGGTGGGCCTCCTTGTCGAGATTCGGTGACATCCTCCCACCCGTAAACGGTGTGGGCTTCCTCTGCATTCATGCAATCACTGCATCCTGCAAAGGATGTGTTTTATCGGTTCTCAGTTCCTCGA
>JAJYUY010000006.1 GCA_021792295.1 Microcaldota archaeon
ATACCTGCTCTCGGCCTGAGCGCCGCGAGCATTTTGGCCGTGCCGCCGGTCATGGTCGGGACGAATATCATGTCCACGTTGTACTCGTTCGCTATATCGGCCGCGGCGAATGCCATCCTACCCCCCGGGCCGGTGCTGTGCGTTGCCTCGTCAAGCCTGTGGGTGACGAAGCGCTCGGTCTCCCTTATTGTCCTGTCAAGGACCTCAACAGCCCCCAAGGGATACTGTCCGACGGCGGTCTCATCGCTGAGCATCATGCAGTCCGCGCCCTCCATTACGCCGGTTGCAATATCGTTTACCTCGGCCCTTGTTGGCATGGGGTTCCTTGTCATGCTCATGAGAACCTGCGTGGCTATTATGACCGGCTTCCCCTCCTTTCTTGCAGCGTCGACGATGACTCTCTGCGCTATCGGTATGCGCTCTATGGGCATGTCGAGCGCCAGGTCTCCCCTTGCAACCATTACCCCGTCCGCCTCCCTCGCGATCTCCCTTATGCTTCCCAATGCGGCCTCCCTCTCGATCTTGGCTATTATAAACAGGTCCTTCACCCTTTTCCTCAATGCTGATATGTCGTTAGGGCCCCTAACGAACGATTCCGCCACGTACGCAAATCCGTTGCGCCTAGCGAAGCCCGCCAGCCTGATGTCCTCCGCAGTAGGAACCGGCGCGCTAATCTCCGCCCCTATCAGGCTTATGCCTTTGCCCCCTGCGATCCTCCCGCTGTTAAGCACTTCGGCACCTATCGTCTTTCCCTTTATCGCCAAAACGCGCATCCTTACCATGCCGTCCCCGATTACTATGAATGCGCCCCTTCTCGCGTCTTTGTATAGATTTGGGTAATTTATTGGTATGGTGCCCTCGCGCCTTGGCGCATACCCAAGCTCTACGCGTTCCCCCTTTTTCACCTCCACCCCCTCGAACCTTCCCACCCTTATCTTAGGCCCGGGCAGGTCCGCCAGCAGCGACGGTTCCCTTCCGGCGATCCTGGAGGCCCTCTCTATTGTGTCCCTCACAGAATCGAATTCGCCAGTGTCAAAATGCGAGAGGTTTATCCTTAGAACATCAATGTGCCTGAAAAGCTCCCTCATAATCTCCAGGTTGCGCATGGACGGGCCCCACGTCGCAACTATCTTGGTCTTTCGCATGGAAACAATAGGTATAAATCGCCAAGGTATAAATACTTTCAATGGGGATAGCGTTGCGCTTTGAGCCCATAGACGCGAACGGCAAGAGATACGAGGTCAAGGTCGTCGCCACCGACCTGAAGCGCATGTATGCTAGGGTCGTAGACGGCAAGCTGGTCATACAGATGCCGGCGTCGTGGGACAGAAATTATGCGATGGAGAGCGCGATCAAGCTTTACGAACGCGCCAGGAGGTTTCTAATGCGCCATCCCGAGCGATTCGATAGGAAGCGCATGGAGGTGCGCGACGGGATGGAAATACGCGTGTTGGGGCGCGCATTCAGGGTAAGCGTGACCGAAAACCCCAACTCCTCCTCGTCGCGCGCCCGCCTCGATGGCGACACGGTGGCGATATCGCTCTCCGGCAGGCTCTCCCAGAAGGATCGCGCCAGGCACGCCGAGTCGCTGCTCTCAAGGACGTGCTCAAAGGCTGTGCTCCCGGCTCTTGCCGATAGGGTGAACAGGACAAACGCCGAGCACTTCCGCAGCACGCTAGGCGCGATAAGGATACGGAACAACACGTCGAAGTGGGGCTCGTGCACAAGCAGGAACAACCTGAGTTTCTCCTTCCGCCTGCTTCTCCTGCCCGACGACATAATCGATTACGTCATAGCCCACGAGCTCGCCCACACGAAGGTCAGGTCGCATTCGCAGAGGTTCTGGGCGATCTTGGGGTCGATAGTACCGGATTACAAGCAGAAGCGAAAGTGGCTGAACGCGCATTGACGGATGGCCCGGTCAGAACAGGTGGAGCGCCCACCATCTAATGAATTCCTTCAGCTTTATGCGCCACGCGGTTGTGTTCTTCTTTATGTCGCCGACCATCGTCTTGTAGAGTATCTTCTCCTGCGCGTCGAGCTTGCCCTCCTTGACCACCTCCTGCTTCTTGCCGTCAACGATGCTCGTTTCGGTCTTGCTTATCACATCCTTCTTGACCATCGAGTACCATTCGTCTAGGGAGCTGCCGCTGTAGTCCTGGTCGCGCAGCACCGACATGACATCCCGCATCGTGTACTTCCTCTGCTTGTGCTGCGTGTACTCGTGCAGGAGCGGGAGCATCGCCGCCTTGTCCGCGATGCGCTCTATGTCGGCAGGGCTGTAGCCCATCGTCGCCCTCGAGAGCCTGCCAAGGTTCAGGCCAGCGGCGGGCTTGTCCCTCGTGTAATACCTGAAAAGCATTTTCCTGTCCTCGTACGTCGGCGGTTTCAGGTAGATGCTGTCGCCGAACCTTCCGCTCCTCTTCAGCGCAGGATCGATGTCCCACGGGTTGTTCGTCGCGCCTATCACGTATATGCCCTCTGGGTTGCTCTCGACCCCGCTCATCTCAACGAGGAACTGGTTCACCGCGAGCCTCATCGCGCTGCTGTTGTCACCTCCCCCTCCGCCATCGCCTCCCCTCTTGACGCCGAGCGCGTCCAGCTCGTCGAAGAATATTATGCACGGCGCATTCTTCCTCGCCTGTTCGAATATCGCATGGAGGTTCTTGTCTGTGTTGCCTGTGTACATATCGACGATCTGGTTGACCCTCGCTATTATGACGTTCGACCCCGATTCCCCGGCTATGGCCTTGACCAGGTAGGTCTTGCCCACTCCAGGAGGGCCGTACAGCAGCAGCCCCATCCCGAGCTTCTTCCCGTACTTCCTGAACAGCGCAGGCTCCTTCATCGCGAGAACCACATTCTCTGCAAGGTACTTCTTCACCTTCTGCAGGCCTATCACGTCCTTGAATTTTATCTCGGACTTGAAGAACGCAACCTTCTTTATCTGGCCCTCCTCTATCACCTCCTTCTGCTCCATCGGCTTTGTAGACGGCGCCGCCATCTTGCCTGCCGAGCCCTTTGCGCTGGTCGGAACCCCGGAATCAACATGCACAAGCGCGTCTATCCTCTCGAGCCTGTTCTTCGCCTCTATGTATTCCGGATTGTTCGATAGCGCCTTCTCGTACCAGTACCTGGCGCCGAGCATATCCTTGTTCGTCTCCGCCATGTCCCCTATGAGCAGGGGCGCGTCGGCGCTCTTCGGCTGCAGCTCAATGACCTTCTCCAGGTCGGCCCTGGCTGACATGAAGTCGTTGATCACGCGCTCCGTCAGCGCCCTGTTGAAATAGGCATCGGCATAGTCCTTGTCTATGCGTATCGCCTCGGTGAACTCCTTTATCGCCTCTTCGAACTTGCTCTCCTCGAAGAAGCCGTTGCCTTTCTTCCAGTGATCCTTCGCCTCAGGATTCACGCCAGGCCTTTTCTCCTCCTTAACGTCGACCGCAGATTTCGCGTCGTTGCCGTCTGCCATAAAGCACCACTAGTCAATAATCTATACGACAGCAATACTTATAAAGCGATTCTCAGGCCCGGCATTCCCGCTACCCCCTGTCCAGGAGCAGGTTCAGCTCCCTATCCACCCTGCTTATCATCCTGTTCTCCCTTGGAAGGCTCTGGAAATCAACGCCAGCGAACCTGGAGGCGAGCTCGGCCAGCCTGCGGTTCAGCGCTCTCAGCCCATGCGCCTTCACCCTGTATTCGCCCCGCGCCTGCCTGACAACGAGCTCGCTGTCCGACCGGATCAGTACCCTAATCGAGCCCGGGTCCTGCTGGACCGCACACCATTCCAGCCCCATTATCATCGCGGCGTATTCGGCGTAGTTGTTGGTCTTTTTGCCATTCGGCCTGAATTCCGATCCGATGACCTTCCCATCCTCAACCGCAATGAACCCGGAGGCGCTGGGGCCGGGATTGCCTCGCGCAGCCCCGTCTGTGTATATTGTCAACAGCCTTTGCACAGAACCACCGCATGTTCTATCGCATGGTATTTATTAATTAATTCCGATTACCACGCATGGACCGGTATCCCCTTTATGACGGGGAAGAGATGGTGAGGGCGGCCAGGGGCGCCATAGAGCTCTTCCTAAGGAGCCCCCACTTCACCAAGGAGGCCGCAAGCGCCAGGGTGGGGCACATGAGCGGCCGCCACGGCCTATTCGTCTCCCTATTCCATTACCCAACAAGGACTCCCAGAGGCCTGATGGGATACCCTGAGCCCAAGGGGCCCCTGAGGGAGCTGATAGTCGACGCCGCCATCGCGGCCGCCTTCGAGGACCCGAATCACGTTTCTGTTTCGGTGAAGGAGCTCGAGCACCTTGTCGTGGAGGTCGACATAGTGACGGGAATGCATGCGCTGGGGGGCAGCAAGGCCAAGCGCTACAGCGAGATAAAGCCGGGGAGGGACGGGCTGATTGTAGAGTACGGCCTGCGCAGGAGCATAATACTGCCGCGCGAGCCGGTCGAGAGGGGCTGGACGAAGGTCGCGTTCATGGAAATGGCGTGCAAGCTGGCCGGGCTGAGCGGCGGGCACTGGACGCAGCCAGGCGTTAAGATGCACAGGTTCGAGACGCAGACGTTCGCAGAGGAATCGCCCGACGGGAAAATACTCGAGATAGGACATGGAGAAAGGTCAGGCAAAAGATAATAAACCAAGGGGGTTCTATATTAAGCGGGGGCCCGTAGCTCAGTCTGGTTAGAGCGCTGCTCTGATAAGGCAGAGGCCGAGAGTTCAAATCTCTCCGGGCCCATTTACAAAAATCTACGACAAAGCAGGGGTTCAAATCCAGATTTTGGGCCCGATTCTGGAAGCATGGAAAAGGCGGGTTCGGGATGCGTTTTCAAAGGCTTCCGAAGGCCTGAAAAACAGGGTTCGGGGTTGGCTTTTCAGGACTTCTTAAAACAGACAACTGAGCTTAGCAACACAATCTCAAAGAACAAACTGGAACAGCTTAGGACAATAGTTACAAGAGCGCATGAAAAACGCTTTAAAACACCTCTCGCAAGCTACCCAGCAAGGTATATATATTTCCCCTGCTGAAGCTGAAACGTGGAGATCAACAACGTAGTCGCCACGCACGAAATCCTGCAGAGGGCGGCATTCAGCTCAGATCCAGCGGAGCTTGCGCTCCTCACCGAAAGGTTCACCGCTCCGGACTGCCTGAAAAGCACATCCGGCTACATGGTGTGCACAGAACTGGCAGGCAACGCGCACACGCCGGCAGAGTCGCTGAAGAAGCTGGCGTACACGTTCTCCGGCAACGGCCCGCTCTCCTCTGATTTCATATGCAGCGCCCTCATGCAAAATCCAAACTTCCGTGCCATGCGCGATTCGATCCCTACGCTTTGGAGAGAGGTCCGCAGGCTCGGCGCGGCGTATCACATATGGCTCCTCGGCCTGGAGAGGAAGGTCGCAGGCATAGAGATGGACGAGGACCTCAAGAAGATTTTCAAGAATGCGCTAAGGAACCTGAGCGACGGCGGCGAACAGCGAGTCGAGGGCAAAGAGTGAGTGCGATTTGGGCAACCGAATCCTACAGGAAGAGGGCCTATGAGCGCTTCGTCAAAGGAACCTGCCGCGATCCCCTTCCCAACGCGGCCCAGTCGGCGCTAGGCAACAGGATAGCCTCTGTGGCGGGCTCATATATCGACGCAAAGCGCGCCATCCTGGCGCAGGGATATGTCTCTCCAACTGCACAGGAAGGAGCAGGGGATACTGCTGATGGTGTCCGGCATGGACAGGTACATCACCTCCAGACTTTGCCAGCATGGCGCTCCTATACCATGAGAAAAGACGCTATTCGAGTAAATGCGCAGGTACCCCGATCAATTCGACTCGTCGCTGCACAACACCCTCAGCATTATTAGCCCCGCCCATGATGCCTCCTGCAGGTCCTCCATCCTGGCGGCCATCACCGTGCTCTTTATCCGGCCGACCACACATTCCATTATGCTGCCGCTCCCGAAGGCGGATTCCACCACCTCATACAGCTCAGGGGCGTCGATCTCGTCAACGTTCATGAGATCCCTGACCCTTTCATACCCTGTGGAAAGTATGGCGTGTATGTTGCTCGCCGCCGCTATGCGCACCATGAATGCGCTGTCGTAGAACATACAAAGCGCAACGTTCGATGGTATGCCATCCTCCAGGCGCATGGCGGCCGCGCTAGCCCTCCTCACGAGAGGGTCCCTGTCTAACGCCATCCTTATCAGCCGGTCCCTATCCAGCATCCTCCTCGCCGCCTGGTTGCCAGCTATCGCAGCCCTGAGCTCTGTCCCTCCAGTTGCGGCATAGCCTTCGATGATCCCTGCAGGAAGCATGGCTATCCTGGGGTTCTCCGCTATGCCCATGCGCTGCGCATGGCTTCCCCCAAGAGCGATCTCCTGCACGCGCTCCAGCCCAAGCTTTTCAAACACCTCTGGCTTCGCCAGCACGCTCCTGGCGGTATCCTTGCCTATGCTTATCATCTTCTCGATCTCCTCCAGTCCAAGCTGCGCAAAAAGGTCATCGTCATCCATGACCGCTTGGACCATCATTGCGATGCGCTCCTTCCAATTCTCTGTTTTGCACGCCTGTGCCTGTTTGCTGCTGCCATCCAGCAGCCTTCTCATCCTGCCCTCGATTTCGAGGTGCCTGCCTCTCACCGCCGTCGTGCCATTGGCGGCAGTCCCCTCCTGCAGTACCTTGCCGCCGCCAGCCCTCTCAGGCGCCGCAGGCGCCCTAAGCGTGATTCCGGAAACAATGCCTGCCGCGCGTCCGTTCACTCCCCTTCTCAGCGCGCTGCCCTGGCCATTACCAAGCGCCCTCGGCGCGGACGTGTCCGCCTCGGTGAGCTTGAAGACGAGATAATCGCGCACGTCCTCTGGGTTGAAGATGCCTAAGACCTCCTTTATCTCATTGCAAACCTCTGTCGCCGACTTGCTGTAATCGACCCCGTTGTAGCTGAATGCGACCTTTTCGCAGTAATCCATGTTCGCCCTAATGTCGATGCAATTTGTTGCGCTCTTAACCCTCCCAAATAGGGCGCGCAGGAATCCCTCATCCAGACATATCCTGTCCGCGCTCCCCGCTCTTCCCTTTAGCATGCATGCACCCCAATACCAGACGTACAACTCTCTCTCCTGAAATATATAAATCATACGGTGCGTCAAAGCGCCAACCTCACAGCAAGTGCTAAATATAACGTTGATGGCATTAGCTATGTGATTTGATGGCAAGCATTACACGCAATAAAGCCGTGTCCGAGAAGCAGGGTGCCGATGCCAACAGCAATGCCAGTGCTCCTGCCGGCATGCTGAGGGCGCAAGATGACGAGGGCAAGCAGAAGGCTGGGGAAGGTGGCGCATACGATTCGAGGGCCTCCTACATAGAATACATGCGCCTCCACGCGCCGTTGGAATACTGAAGCGCCTGTTCGTACGGGATCCGGATTCGGCATAAAAGGAATGCGCCCACTAGCACAGGGCAGGCCTCGGCCGCCGCCCTGTCAACAAAACGCATCTATTTAGCTTCCGTCGAAGGAGAATTGAGCATGTTCGCAATCGCCCAGTTAGGTTTCTGTTTCCTAATATGTCCTATTTATATGTTTCTATAAAAGTAGAAACCTATCTATATTACCTTATCTAGACATAGAGCGCTGTCAAGGAGCTCAAGGAGGTCAATGCTGTTGCCGCGAGAAGGCGCGGCTTCGATGTCGTTGCGCTCGATCGCCTCCTGCTCTACTGGGCGACTCACAGGGGCCTGAAGAGGGACATAGCATATCGATTTCGTGCTCATAGGGGGTGGGCGACATACCTCCACACGCACCTTCAGAAGTCGAGGGACATAGACGTAATCGTGGATTATGGTGCGTTAAGGATCCTCCAAAACGCCTATCCGCTTCTGAAGAACGAGCGTCTGCGCGAGTACGAGATAAAATTGGACAGGTATGACATCGACATATACCTGCCGGGTTATTCGGATCTTGCGATCCCCCCAAAGGAGATCCTGCAAAAGTACCACACCAGCATTGGGGGATTCGAGGTCGCGAGCGCAGAGGCGCTGATGGCGCTAAAGCTTGGCGCAGCCTTGGACAGGGGGCAGAGCGGGAAGGGGGAGAAGGACAGGATAGACATAATGGGGATGCTGTTCTATGCAAAGCCGGACCTGAAAGCGCTCAAACAGATGCTGGAGGGGCACGGGCTTGCGGATTACATGAGCTTGCTGGAATCGATACTGTCCGAATTCGACCTCGGCGACCTGGGTTACCTGAACCTCAACAGGAACAGCTTCGCGAAGCTGAAGAGGAGGTATATGAACGAGCTCAAGAGCCTATGATAGTGCCTGTGATGCAGCAGCCTTATTAACCTAGGTTCTCATATCCACTCATGCGAATATCCGCGAAGGACCTCGGCAGACTTGCGCAGGATGATTTCTGCCCGCGCTGCTTCTGGATAGTACGGCACAACAAGGTGCCCTACCAGATGGGCTTTCCTGGGATCTTCTCATCGATCGACGCGTATACGAAAAGCGTCGTCGAGCACCACTTCAAGAGGACGGGCACGCTCCCAGACTGGATGGCCGAAGTGGGGGGCGCAGACGAGATAGTGCCGATCCGCGCATCAGAGTTCAAGACCGAGAGGGGCGATGTCACACTCACCGGGGTGCCCGACCTGATCCTCAGGGACAATGGCTCTTACACAATCGTGGATTACAAGACCGCGCGCTACACAGGCAACCAGGACGCGCTCATGCCCATATACAAGGTTCAACTCAACGCTTACGCGTACATCGCCGAGTCGCTTGGAATGAAGCCCGTCGGCGGGCTGTTCCTCGTGTATTTCGAGCCGCCGCACAGGGACCACTTCGACGGCATAACAGCGACGCACACCGATGACGATGGCTTCGAGATGCCGTTCAGGCCTAGGATCCATAAACTCGAGAAGGACCTGCGCGCCGTAGAGCGGCTTATCGACAGGGCGGGCAAAGCGTACAACAGCGATTCCGCCCCGAGGGGTATAGATGGCTGCGAGGAGTGCGCGAAGCTGGACGCGCTGATCGCGTCGGTTCTGGGTAGATCCTGATGCAGGGCACGTCATGCAAGGGAGGAAACGGTGGCGCATCGAGGGTGGTTGCGTATGCGGCGGCCGCCTTTGCGGTGGCGGGCCTGATGCGCACAGAGGGAACTGCACAGGCCAGAGCCGTCCTCGTCAATGGCATGCCGTTCGTGCAGAACAGGATGGGCAACGCCCCGCAGGATTCCGGAAGCTTCGCCGATCCTCACCCCGCATGGAGGGGCTGGACCGGGGAGGGCTACTACATCTTTCCTTCGGTGGGGCTTGAGACGGGGATCCCGGTGAGGAGCATAGAGCAGCTCGACCAATTCAACGAAGCGCTGTTCAGAAGGCCGTATGGATTCTACCATCCGGGATCGCAAGCCCCAGAGACCAAACCTTTGCAGATTAGAGAGCCGGAGCATGGGCTTGCAGACACTATTGGGGAGAGAGGGAAAATCCATGGGTCGAGTTACAGCCCGATGCTTATAGGGGGCACGATACTAGGGATCATGGCGCTGGGGTTCGTTGGCTCGCTCATATTGAGGCCGCGGAAAAAGTAAACTAACCTGACTAAAAGTCGTGGGCTTTTCATAGGTTGTGAATGGGTGGGATATATGGCCCTTCTAGTATGGCAGTCAGTTCAGCCGCCATATGTAGAGGTTCAGCGCCAGCGCGAACGTGATCCACGCTAGGTAAGGAAGCATCAGAAGGGCCGCCCTTTTGGATATCCTGTAGAACTCGGTTGTGGTTGCAAGGACCGCAATCCAGAGCACCACCAGCTCGGCGAGACCGTAGAAGGTCGACCTCAGCCCGAAGAAGACGGCCGCCCACATGGCGTTGATGACGAGCTGCACCGCAAACAGGGAGAGCGCGCAGCGCGCGTCGCTCTTCTTGCTCTTGCGGCGCGACCATATAAGATACGCCGCAATGCCCATCAATACGTAGAGCACTGCCCAGACTAGGCCGAAGAGCCAGTTGGGCGGGTTGAACATGGGCTTTGTAAGATCCGCGTACCACGTGCCCAGCGCCGGTATCGCGAATGCCAAGCCGAAAACCCCGGCCAGCTCGCAGACCATTACGAACAGGATGGGTACAGCGATCCGTGACCGCCTTCCGCGTCCTTTTCCCATAGGGATCATCCATACACTTGGGCGGGCAACGCATATATTTTTATGTATTTAGGGGACGGGTGGTCTGGGCCAAATACTCAAGTATGTACGGATGGGCATAACTATACTTGCAGTACCTGTTTTGATTGGTGTATTAATCTAATCGTATCTGCAATCTCTCTTCCTCAGCTCTTCTCCATACTAAAACTATGTTAGAAAAAGGTAACATTTGGGGCACTTATATATAACCCCATATGAAGGATGGGGAGTAGGAGATTTGAACTCCTATCTCCAGCGCCCAAGGCTGGAAGTCTGCCAGGTTAGCGTAACTCCCCGTATGACGTATAAGCATTAATGGGCAAGCTTAATAAATATTCATTGCAGATTATACCTGCTGCTTTTGTGGTTAGATGATAGATCTGCCGTGGACTGAGAAGTATAGGCCGAAATCCCTCTCGGAGGTTATCGGCCAGAAGCTCATCGTCGAGCGCCTGCGCTCCTTCGTAGAGCGTGGCAACTTCCCCAACATGATATTCGCCGGCAGCGCTGGGATCGGGAAGACAACGTGCGCGATCGCGATGGCGAACGATCTGTATGGGGACAACATCCAGAGCGCGCTTAAGGAGCTCAACGCATCGGATGCACGAGGGATCGACGTTATACGTGGCGAGGTAAAGGAATTCGCGAAGACGATATCGATCGCGAAGGTTCCCATAAAGATAATCTTCCTGGACGAGGCGGACGCACTTACGGCCGATGCGCAGCATGCGCTAAGGCGCACCATGGAACGGTTCGCGAACGAGACCCGTTTCATACTAAGCGCCAATTACGCAAGCAAGATAATCGAGCCGATACAAAGCAGGTGCGTCGTTTTCAGGTTCAAACCACTCACCGATGAGGACATGAGGGCGTACATAGAGACGGTCAGGAATGGCGAGCGCCTGAAGCTTGACGAGAAGACGGTCGAGGCGCTCGTCTACGTAAGCGACGGCGACCTTAGAAAACTGACGAACATACTCCAGAGCGCGGCGATGCAGAGCGACACCATAACCGAGACGGCGATATACGACGTTGCGGCAAGGGCGCGCCCTAAGGAGATCGCGTCCATGCTGAAGTACGCGGTCACGGGCGCATTCGACCAGGCGCGCACAGAACTGGACAACCTTATGCTGCGCCAGGGGATGAGCGCGGAGGACATACTGACCCAGTGCTACAGGGAGGTGCAAAAGCTAACGGTAGAGGAGCGCACCAAGCTCGGCATAGTAAAGGAAATCGGCGAATGCAACTTCAGGGTTGTCGAGGGGGCGAACGAGCGGATTCAATTGGAGGCGATGCTCGCGAGCATCGCGCTGCTGAAGGACGGGAAGCGGTAGTGACCGACCGCTCTTGTCTCATTGCAGGTGGGCGTAGTCATTGAATGTAATGAGCCTCCAATTGCCCTTTTTGTCCCTCTCCAACTCGGTTATCCCTGTGTTGCACGTATTTAGCAGCTCCATTAACTTTCTGAAGGCTTTCCCATCCACCCCCTTACCAAATACTGCGCGAGCCATTATCACGCGTATGAGGCCACCATGCGTCACAAGCACCACGCTCATATGCTCTTTTTTTGAGAGCTGGCCAAGGAACCTATCGGCCCTGTCCCTGACGTCAAAGAAGTTTTCCTCATCAGAATAATGCCATTTGGGCTCGTTTATGTGCCTAAGCCTTGCATTCCGTATGTCCTGATTCTTTGCGTCGTATTCTTGGCCCTGCAATTCCGATGGGCCGCGCCATTCATTAAGCAGGTCGGTTTTGACTCTAGCGGCATGAACCACTTTGTTTACCGCTTCTGCGGTCTCTATCGCTCTTTCATACCGGCTTGAGTACACAACATCAATTTTCACGCCTTTGAACCTCTTCGCAACACCCATTGCCTGTTTTCTCCCGTTTTTTGAGAGCGGCGTGTCTGGGCTCTGGTGCACTTTTTTTCGCGTTCAGTTCGCTCTCTCCATGTCGAACTAGGAATATTTCCATGCAATCACATACGTTTTATCGATGCTGTATTTATCCTTTCCACCCGCCTGAGTTCGGTTCAGCCCCAAATCGCTGTCCGGTTAGCTCCTGCGTGTGAACCACAGCCTCATGAGCAAGCGAGGTCATCCATAGGTACCATCCCGACGGTATGGGTCTCGACAGCCTCTTCCAATTCTTCATCGGGGTGCCCTCCAGGATGTTGATAAACCTATCCGATCTTGCCTCTACGAAGAAGCGCCGAAATTCCATCGCTGTGCCCCTCGCCTTGCCGTGTATCCGCTCCCAACCCCATGTGGCGTATTTCGCGTATTGGTACGCATTGAATTCGTCTATGCCATTAAAATTCAGTATCCCTCCCGTCTCTGGGTCGAGGTAATCCTCAAGCCTGAGCTGCCTTGATATACGCTCCATTATGTTGCAGTCCCTGAATACCTCCAGCTGCCACTCCTCCCACCCAAGAATGTGGCCGATAACCATGGCCCTGGTTCTCCCGCTACCGGGCCTTACCGACTCAATCGCGTCCGCTTCTGTGAGCCTATCAAGCATGATGACATATTCAGCAACGACCTTTTCATGCAACCCAAGAAGCCCGTCATAGCGTTCCCTCGGCCTGAGCGAGGCTATGTGTTCCAGGTTGCGGTACCAGCCAGCATCGTTCCAATCCACTCCCACAATGAAGGAATTAACGCCAAACTATAAAACAGCGGCCGTCCCTTTTGCACGGCCAGGCACTTGTGCAATCCGGAAGCTTAAATAGGTGAAATGCGATGCGTACTCGATTCCATGGGCGATGAACCGCAACAATGGGACAGGTTCTGGAGGGAGGGGGACTTTGCGCGAAGGCATACGACTCCCCCCGAATACATGCCCGAGCTGGTTACCCTGTTCAGGAAAAGGCGGGCCAACAGCATACTGGACTTGGGGTGCGGTACAGGGAGGGTGATGGCCTATCTGGTCTCGAAGGGCTTCCTTGTCGTGGGGCAGGACATCTCCCCGCTGGGCCTTGGGATGGCGCAACGCGCCATGTCCTCGGCAAGCACGCGGAACTTCGTCCTGGTGAACCATGATGTTACCGTGTTGCCCTTCCCCGACCGCAGTTTCGATGCCGTGATAAGCATAAATGCGATCCACCACAACCGCCTGCGGGACATAAAGCGGGCCGTAAAGGAGATCTACAGGGTGCTGTCCCCAAAGGGGCTGCTGTTCGTGAACCTCACCGCAAGAGCCGAGATACGGGATGGCGAGAAGGTAGAGCGGGGCACCTACAGGACCAGAGATGGCACGGAGAAGGGCATACTACACCACCTTTTCACTGCAAGCGAGATAAGAAGCACGTTCAAGGATTACAGGATACTCCAGCTGACTCCCCCATCAGAGGGTAAGCCCCACTGGCTCCTGCTGGCTGAAAAGCGCTAGGGCTATTCGGATACGGTCAGTAACCTGCCGGCTCCCTTTCCTTAAGATTGAAATAGGCGCAAGCCGATAACACCATGGTGCTTTGCTGAAGGACCATTACCTTGAAGGGGAAGAGCGGTTCGGGCCGTTCATGTCGTTCCTCTACGCGATCGGCTCGGCCCTTCCGTTCCCGCGTGTGATATACAAAATAGCGCGGGATGACATAATGCGCACAAACCCTAGAAGCGTCCTAGACGTTGGATGCGGCCCGGGCGATCTCCTCGTAATGCTTTCCAAGGCGGGGTGCGCAAACCTGTATGGTATAGACCCTTCCCCGGACATGATAAGGGCGGCCAAGCGCAAGGCGCATGGTAGAGCTATACGATTCGGAATAGGCTCGAGCAGGGAGGTCCCGTTCGGGCGCAAGTTCGGTATGATTGTGTCGACGCTATCGTTCCACCACTGGGCGAAGAGGGATGAAGCGCTGAGGTACCTGTCGCGCTTCCTGGAGGGGAGGGGCACTATAAGGATCTACGAGTTGGAGCACAGGGGCGGCATTGCGGCCCATATGCCCTGGTCTACGCACACGATAAGCGAAGCCGCGCTGAGGCGCTCGGCCAGGGCTGCCGGGCTGAAAGTTGTATCGATCGGGAGGAGAGCAGGCGTGATATTCGCGGTAATATCACGATAATCCATCCGCCACCGTCTATCCGTTTGTGTGGTAACACACGAATTTATACGCATTCAGACCGGTTAATGCCGAGCGAAAGCTATTTATATTTTGGTTACCCAATAGGTAACTATGTCATATGAGATACCCCAGTACGGATTGAGGGCTTACGCATTGTTCTTCGCCAGGCATGGTACCGGCGGGGAGTTCGGGCAGTCGGAATTGGACTGGGTGGTCGGGCAGAGCATGAGGAAGAAGATATTCTCGTTGTTGTTGAGGGCCGGCTGGATAAGGAAGGCGTCAAGGAGCAGGTATGTTTGCATGAGCCCGGAAAGGGCGATAAGGGGGTTGTTGGACTTCCGTGTCCCCGGCATCATGGGGAAGGCCGCCAGGCCGTACGCGTTTGACGGATTGTCCGCAATAGAGATATGGAGCGATTATTCGTACGTTCAGAGGAGCATCGAAAAATCCCCCTACTTCATAAAGGTCTTGAGGAAGGACTTGGGGTACTGGAGGTGCCTCTTCGGCGGGGAGGAGATCCCGGTGTACGTTGGCGAAGGATCGACTATGGGGGAATATGTGGTGTTGACCCCTGTTGAGCGGTTGAGGCGCACAGAGAAAGGGGGAGTAAGCGTTATCGGCTTGCGCGAGGCGGCAAGGTTGGCAAAGTCCAATGCGGCCTACGCCTACCCCTATTCGTACATGAGGGAAAAGTATGGAACCGCTGCAGCTTAGGGAGCACGAGGTATTCGGGGCGCTGAAGAAGCTCGCCGGGCGAAGCCTTGTGATAATAGGCGGCTATGCGGTCAATGCGTATGCGCTGCCAAGGTTCTCAGTCAACTGCGATGTGGTGGTAAAGGACGTTTCCGAATCAAGTGCGGTCGAGCGGATGCTCTATGAATCAGGATACTCGCCAAAGACACATGCGAATGGCGGTGATGGCCTTTTCAGGCGGTACGAGAAGGGGCTTGGAAATTCGTTTGTGGCAGGATTCGACATCTTTATCGGACAGGTGGTTGACAGGCAGAGCGGTGCTTCCATCCAGTCGGAATGGATCTTCAGGAACTCGGAGACAAGGAGACTGGTGGGCAAGACCATAATGGAGGCCTTGGATGCAAGGATCATAAACCCCGACGCTCTGTTCGTCATGAAGATGATAAGCTGCAGGTCAACCGACATAAGGGACATGTTCATGCTGG
Organism: Microcaldota archaeon; assembly: GCA_021792295.1. Classification (GTDB taxonomy): domain Archaea; phylum Micrarchaeota; class Micrarchaeia; order Micrarchaeales; family Micrarchaeaceae; genus JAJYUY01. Next base: position 15,420 of record JAJYUY010000006.1, read on the forward strand.
CAAACACCATAAAAGACAGGGAATTCGTAAGGGAAGAGGTGGCGGCCAGATGCGATTTCGATTCCAGGTTCAAGAGGCTCGCTGCCGTGATACAGTCGAAGGACTTCAGGAACGGGTTGCAGGGCATCTATGGGGCGATAGACCCGCAGACGTTCGAAAGGAGCACGAGGGCGGCACTGGCGCTAGGCCGGTGAGCCCCACTCACGCGATATTTATCTCCATCTCTCCCGAATAGTTCTGCGTCGGGGCCTGGACAAAGAGCTGGATTATGAAGCTGTTTGGGTCATCTATGGTCGCCGGCAGCGCGGGCTCCGTCTTGATGAGCCTAAATGGGGGCGAGAGCTCTATCGAACTGGCCGTGTCCCCCATGCTCATCGCCTTGTATAGCTGCACCTTCTCGGTGAAGATGCCTCCCTTCTGCGCGTTGAGCATTCGCGCACTGCTCTCTACCTCGACCCTCTTGCCCTTGAAGCTCATGAACTCGCGCGATATCTCGATGTGCACCGCCTCCGCGCTCGGCGAGTCTATGCTCACGCTAATGGGCCCGGTATAGTTGTGTTCAGGAACCGCCACGCTTATAAGGAACTCCACCTCCTTCCCCGCTCCAACCTCTAACGGGGGTTTTGGCTCTACGGAGACCAGCTTGAATGGCTCCGCGACCTCCATCTTCTCAACCTTGATTGGCGCCTGCTCCCCAAGCTTCAGCACCCCTGCCTTGGTCAGCATGTTCTCGCGCAACTTGTTCTTGAAGGGTATCCTGATCTCTATGACCGGCTTAGAGGACTCGAAGCCTTCGAGCCGGTGCACCTGGCCGTGGAGCCTTATGTTGACCGCCGTCACCGTTGTCTTCTTCCCCCTCTTTAGAAAATCAAACATTTTACCAGACAATCTTTTACAGGAGCGAATATCAATATTTGCATCATCCCCTTGTCCCGCTATGCTCTTTTTGTTCATCTCCCACAAAATCCTATAAGAAACTGCGCATGCGCCTATATTGTCCTAGCATCTTTGAATATTTTTGCAATAAGTGCAAGTTTCATCAATCCGCTTTTGTGGTGCTCCTTGGCAAAACCGCTCCATTCCTTGCCAAGTATATCTGATATCGTGAATGCGGCTGCGGCTCTCACTTTTCTCTTTTTTGCGACTGCGAACAGCGCTGCCGCCTCCATCTCGACTGTCAAAACCCCCTCATTCCTGTAGTGCCTTATCTCTTTCCTTGTCTCCGCGTAAGGCGCGTCTATGGTCCAGGTTGTCCCTTCAACAAATGGGATATCCATTCTGATCATGCCCTTCCTTAGCGCGCCATACAGATTCTTGTCCGGCCCGACATGTTTGGAATTGCGCAGATAATGGTGCGAGGTTCCGTCATCGCGTATTGCCGAATCGCACAGCACGATATCTGATATATTGAGATCCAGGTTTATCGCGCCGGCGGTTCCAGCTATGAGGAATTGCCTTCCCCCACATGCTATTGCCTCTTCTACCGCGGTTGCCGTAATCGGTGCCCCTCCGGGAATCATCATAACAAAGAGACGACGGTCCTTGCTTATAAACTTCTTGAAGTGGTATGCTCCGGTATCGCCAGCTGAGTGCTTGAAACTTCTTAGGCCCATTACCCTGCGCAGCTTTGCCGGCATTCTCCGGGAATACACAAGGAGCACCTTCTTGGGTATGTGCTCTTTTCCCTTCATAAGATGGCGTGCGCTGAAGAGGGGGGAGTATGTTTCCTTGTTCCCTATCTTTGGGAAGGTCACCTTGCCCATCGCCGGCACCATACAGATAGCAATGGAACCGTATTTAAGGATTCTGTGTTGGTATCCTTGGATTGTTAGCGCCTTATGGCGACTACAATGATCCTAAGGCTTGTCTTATTCGCTTTCCTAAATAGATATCCCTCGTCGAATGAGCGATCCTCGTAAAACCTGATATTTCTGAACCGTAACTGTTTAGGGAAATGAAGTACAATTGGGTTGTAATTCCGTTATTCTGTTTTTCCGAAAGATATTCAGTCATTCCCAGAGTAGTGAATCAGGGCGTGGACAATTAGGAGACGACCAAATTGGCCCCAACATATGAGGAGTTGTTCGAAGAAAATAAAGAAGTCAAGGAGGAAAACAAACAACTCAAGGAAGAGAACAAGACGCTAAGGGAAGAAGTCGCCGCATTGCGAAAAATGTTTGAAGACCATGCAAAGGTGCATGTTGAGAAACCTGATTTCGTAAAGGAGAATCAACATCATCGCCATCAGAAACCAGGACAGAAGGAAGGCCATGAAGGGACTTCAAGACTCATGCCCGACCATATAGACGAAACGAAGGATGCGACGATATGTCAATGTCCTGACTGTGGTGTGGTGGTCAGCGATGTAGGGGAACAGGAGAGGATAATAGAGACGGTCATTCCTGCGAAAGTTCAAGTCAAGAAGATAAAGGTGCACAGGTACTGGTGCCCGTGCTGCGGAAAAGTCGTGGATGCATCGGTAGCAGACGCATTCCCAAATTGCAGACTCGGTCTTGAAATATACCTTCTCGTTGCATTCATGAAGTTCAGGATAGGCATGACATACCTATAATCGGGGCCAAATACGACATAATCCTATCCATAGACGCGATAGATCACGGTCACGACTCAAGAAAAAAATTCCCTGCAATGCTTAGGAATCTTGGCTCGCATCTCAATGATGGAGGCATAATCGTATTCGACCTCAATTTCCTGGCAGAACTATGGTCGCAAAAGAGCGACTTCGTTAATATGCTAGTTGATGGGAAAAAACGGTACATCCAAACATTCCACAGGGAGCTTGAGGACGGAGGCAAAACGGGAGTATCAAGCAGTACGATTACCCTCTTCGGACCTGGTGGTCTGCTTCGTTCGGAGGGAACAAGCCCGCACAGGTCAACGAACATGCTCAAGATGGCGCAGGTAATGCGCGAGATAAGGTCCGCGGGGGTCAAAGCGCACGTATACGATGGATGGAATGGCAGGGCGCCTGTAAAAATGCCCAAGGAAACCGCTATTTTTGTGCTCACGGGACAGACATGAAAGTGGCAGCGATGGGACTGCTCCTCCATCGCCATCCGCTTTATGTGTACTTATATCAATCATTTTTGATTGATTTGAATACATAGAAATAAATATCCTAGGCAGATCTCATCCGCGCAACGGGGCTCGAACGCAAAAGGCGATGATCGCCGCTGCCAGCTTCTGACAAATCCCCCAATTCTGGGCATGCGGACATGCCCTAAAGATACAAGCTAGGCAGGTTCGGCTACCCCACATTCGACCTGTACCACTCAAACAACCTTATGAACGCCTTCGAGATCTTTTCGTTGCCTTCGTGTATCATGCGCTCTATCTCATCGGGCGCGAACAGGTCGAACCTCTCCGTGTCCCCTGAAGGAATCGGAGTCGCGTCAGAAGTTGCAGAATACAGCGATATGAACTCGTTCATCGATTCGACGGACGGAGGGAACCTGTGCAGGAGCCTAAGCTCAAGCCCCTTTATGCCGAGCTCCTCCTCCGCCTCCCGCTGCGCGCCGGTCAGGTAATCCTCACCGCTGCTTATATGCCCCGCGACGGAGGAGCTGTAATACCCAGGATAGCTGTCGCAGTGCATCGCCCGCTTCTCCAGCCACATCCTGCCATTGCTGTCAAGCAGAAATATGTGGGCCGCCCTGTGCAGCTTGCCCGTATTGTGGATTCCCTTGCGCGGGGCGGTGCCGATAACGTTGTCGTTCTCGTCGACTATATCTACCATCTCCCTCTTCAACTCTGGCCCACCCCTGGTGATTTGTAGAACAGGCGCTCGGAATGCGTAAACCTGTTGCGCTCCGAAGAATACATGTCTCCCTGTTCGAATTTGACTGGCTTTTTAGCGCCAACAGGCATAAGGAGCAGTCCATTTATCTCCCTGTCCATGACCCTCTGATCAAACTTGAACCTAAAATAGAATAGGTAACTTCTTATGAACCCTATGTAGCTATCGGCTTCTTTGCTGTTCATGTTGTAAAAACGGAGTTTTGCGCCAGTTTCTATTGCGTCCCTCAATTCCACAGCATTCAGTGGTACCTTGCCAAGCATCGCTATTGTGGCAAATTGCGGATCCGCCATCACCCATTTTTCGTATTTGGGCAGGTAAGCTTCGACGACCACATGCCCGGCTCCATACTTTCTTGTCTCAACGTCCTTCATTCTTAAGCCCAGAACCCGCGCCTTTATTCCTAGTGCCGCAAGACATCCCTTTAAGACTATAGAATATTCAACACAGCGGAATCTTTTGCCTTTTTTGGCATCTTTGAGTATCGCAATAGGCTCGAAACTAGTTGCCGTCCCAGAGCTACTATGTTTCCACCTCGCCCCTACCCACTTCGTACAGTTTTCCAAAGTGCCAAGCTGTGTTCCTGCGAGCATTCGGTTCAGTTTGTAGGCATCTCTCAGGTTTTTCAGATATTTGTCGTTATCTTTGTCCCATAGGTAACTGTAATTCATGCGCATATGCGTCAGTCCTCAATCCATGGACACTCGAGTTCTTTCTTGTTACGGCTGAGCAGTCCTCTAGTCCACCACAACATCTTTCTCACATCTAGGTTCATAGTACCATCCGGCAGCAGCCTCCCAACCAGATTCCTATCATCATATAACGCAACCGTGCACTTTCCTACATCTCCATTAGATCTTATAACGAAGGAATTTAGCTTTGATGCATAGCAGATGGGCGCTGTTTCTTCACCCTTCAGCTTGAGCCCAACGGAAGTCGCATATGCCCTCAGCTCGTCAACAGGCAGGTTATCCTCAATTATTTCCAGGCTTTGATCGTTCGGTCCACCAAGCTTAGATAGGGGCCGAATGAACATACAGAACCGGCTATCGCTCCCTATCGTTTCTGATATTCGTCTCAGTAGCCTCTTTATGCTTTCATGATTGTTCCTGTTTACGTGAACGCGTATCGTTATTGTGAATGGTATATCGGATGAATGCGCACCGACTATGCTCCCCCAAATGGCATTGAACGTGCCAGCACCATCGGCCCTGATCCTTAACCGGTCATGCTCCTCTTCCTCTCCATCAAAACTTATCTGGTAGTCTGTTACCCCTGCGGTTACCAACACCTTTAGATTGTAGGTGTTGAGCTTGTAAGCGTTTGTAGTCATACCAGAGCATAGTGTGATGTCCTTGGCGCTGCAAATCCTATTTGCATGTTGCATTATATCAAGCACAACCCCCATAGCCAAGGTTGGTTCACCACCGAACCAAGAGATCCCTAACTTGCGTAGGTCATCACTTCGGTTATAAATAAGGTTCTTCACGCCATCAACCACCTCCGGTTTCATGCGACCAAGTAGGAACTTTTCCGGACAGTATACGCACCTGAAATTGCACTTTTCTGTAGGATTTATCACTAGGTTCAAGAATCTTATCGATGAGTGCTCCTGTATTAATAGATTGTTTTCTATTTGTCTATTATCCACGCCCACCTCTGCATCGGTTCGCATCATATAACTTAAAGAGTAGTGCCTAACGGGTGTGAGTGAAGTATTCATATGCGACCTCCTATCGACAGCGGTTGGTGCAACCGCCATTTGATCCAGTACATCCATTATTTGAGCAGCTGCTATGATCATTGCCAAGAATTGGTGTGTATTTAAGGCAGTCGTCTGCCCTAACCGAGATCCCATTGACCCTGAACCTTCCGAACAAGTCAAAGCTTACCTTCGTGCTCTTCGCATCGCGCTGCTCGCTCCTCAAAACAGGCTTCGCAAAATCCTCGTCTGTCCCCATCTCCTTTGTTATTTGCATGATCCCACCTAACATCCTTTATTTGTGCAGTGGCTATCTGCGCCTTTTGTGCAGCCATTATTATTGCAGCCACCGTTGTATCCCATCTCGCCAAGCTGTTTCATTGCGGCAGAATCGGAAAAAGCCCTGTTTAATATGACCCTTCCATACCTGTCTATGGTTACTGGTATCATGTCTGCCCTTCGGAGCATGGCTGAAAAAATCCGTGCAGGATCCTTACTTTCTATGTTTGCTTCCATCTATTCACCCAAGCATAAATCACCCAAACCCCTCTATTTGCGGCTTTTGTTCGCGAACATTAGGCGCGGGCCCAACCGGGCCCGCACCGAGGTTGGAATGGTGGTCTCAGTACTGAGCATCATTTCTTGTAATGGCCGTAGCTGACCGCCTTTGAGGGGTTTTTGTCGAGCTTGTAGAGCAGGCTCTGCACGCTGCCCCTGCTCGCCCTGCCGGCCATAGCCTTGATTATGAAGCCGTAGTCCCCCTCTGTCACGTGCACCTCCCTGACCGATTCGAGCTTCATGAGCTGCCTGACTGTAGAATTTATGGGCGCTCCGCTGGGAGGGTTTACCATGTAGAACTCGCACACCTGGCGGTATGCGCTCTTTTCGTTTTCGCTCTCTTTCCCCATCGCACACACTTCAAACGAACCGGTTAAGTTCGGATTTCATCTACCAAATGAAATGTATAACATTATGGGAGGGGTTTTATAAATCGGTATCGTGAAAAATGGGTTAACAAACCCTGCTTGCCCTCTACGGATAGGAGCACAAAACGCATTTTTGGCTATCTTATGCCATTATTAACCAAAATATACGCTATTTGGTTAAATAATTTAAAAACACAAGTTTTAAGTATCTAGTTATATAAGGTTAAAATAAGGATGGAAATATGGGGGAGCAAGTCCCAAAACCCGTAAAGGACGCGTTCGAAGCACTAAGGTTGACACTAGGCAAGAAGCTCTCGCTGCACAGGATAAGCGGCCACTACTACGTATACGAGTACTCCACCCTAAGGGACGCGACGCTCAGGAAGACCATAGTGCGCACCTACTACCTAGGCCACATAACGGACGACGGCAAGTACATAGCGAGGGAGCACAGAAAGCTCGCCGGCCTTGAGACGAGAAGGGCCGAGCGCCACCAGAGCGAAGAGTATGACGACCGGGAGGGCATAGCGCTCAGGAACCTGAGCATGAACGGCCGCATGAGCATGGCGAAGCTCTCGAAGAGGATCGGCATGTCGGTCACGGGCACCAGGCATTTCGTGAAGCGCCTAGAGGAGAAGTATGGGATAAGGTATTTTGCCTCAATTAACATGTTCGAGCTAGGCTATCTGAGATATGTAGCGTTCGTAAAGTTTAAGGGGGCAAAGCCAAGCACAAAAGAACTTAAGGATGGGTTCGAAAATGACTCGAATGTTGCCCTTGTTGCAGAAACTAAGGGAAAATACGATCTTATGATCATCCTTTATTTGGATAAAAATGATCACGCATCACGTTTCATATATCGATGGCGTAGTTCAAATATTTTAAGTAGTTATACAGCTAGAATGTATATCAGCATCATCGAAGAATCAGAGATTGATGAGATATTATGCAGGTTGCCATTCCTTGAACTACTAAAAGATAAACTCGGAGACAAAAAAGCGATTTTAAGCAAAGTAGAATATAGTGTATTAAAATCACTTTCCAATGATGGGCATAAAGATTTCACAGAAGTTGATAAAGAGCATAACTTAGAAAATGGTAGGTCAAACTACGCCTTTTACAGGTTAAAGGAAAGAGGCATAATAAATAGAGTAACTATAACAATGGAACCTCCACATCTTAAATATAATGCAATATTCATTATGCGAACAGAAAACTACAAATTATTTAATGAGTACAGAAAAGAATGGCTAAAAGAAATAATTTCTGATGAAAAACCATGGATTAACAAATACACCTTCACTGACGATATTGGAGCTCCTGATAGTGTTTTGCACATAGCTCCAATATTTAATGACATGGAGCTAAGTAGCATCAATGAAAAACTTAACTCGATAAAAGGTACCTCAAATGAAAATTTAATAATCACCAATGTTGTTGTGGGTGCCTTCTACTACCGAAAATTTGATTTTGCGTATTCGAAGACCTATAATATATTGGCTGATGAGTATAAGATGCCTCAATCAAAAAGAGAAGACTACGAATGAGCTACTGATTTATATCTTTTACTGTTCCGAGCATTTTGGATTTAAGAATGGATAACTCATTTAAGCATATACCTAAATCTACTTAGGGCCCAAATACTTATGAGCGCCACCACCATAATTTAGCCAAGCTGTCCAAACCATTCCCTCACCTGTGAGTATTTACCTTCACGAAGCTATAAATAGCTTGCTTCTGGAGACGTTTAAGTTGATCCAACACCCGCCTCTTACTATTTTACCAATTCGTAGATCCCCTTCCATGGGTCCCCCTTCCCTCTCAGTATTATGTCTGGACCAGTAGCCTTATAAGTTTCAATGTTGGGGTTTACTGCTACTCTAATTGCGGCTTCGGATGCCACTATGGAATCATCAATACTGTCAAAGAAGTGGACATACCTAAAGTTACCACCCTCCGATCCAAATAGCCTATTAAGCATCCTCTTTTTCATTGCCTGTGGACTGTCAATTCTTTCCCAGGTTTTTCCCGTGAATTTAAGCCTACCATCGCTCATGGTGGTTCGATACTTAACCGCCATAACATCATCGAAACCGAATCGCTTTCTTGCAACATCTCCGATAAAATCCGCGGTTATGGAGATGAGAAGAGAACGAATCGAATAATCCCTTCCCAATCTATTTATCGTAAGCTTTGCGTATTTATAAGATCCTCCGATCAACCTACCCGAATAATTAATTAACGTAGACGGGTCCTCATCCTTAAGCAAAGCTACAAACCCTTTATACGCCTCTGTAAACTTTCCCTCCTTATACTTTTTTGCTATAAAACCAAGCCGCATCAGCTTATCTGCCTTTTCATGGTCCCTGCCAAATGTGTATTTGGCCAAGTCGAATAGAAATAGTCCGGGATATATCGTGCCATCTAAATCAAAGATCGCATAATCCACCGTCTTTAATCCTTCCAAAAATCTTTCAGGGGAGTATCCGTCCCTATATACTATTCCTCCTCTATTGTTCATATGAAGTCCTTGCCTGGATAATGTTTAGCAGCGCCAACCATCAACTTCAATACATCAAACCCCTTCTCGCTTTCCAAGAGACTTCCAATCTGTATCGCGTCCGCCCCTGCTGAAAAGAGCTCATTAGCACATTCCTTGGTCTTTATCCCGCTTGTAGGTATCACAAACAAATTGGAATGCGTTGCCAAAAGCTTAACATGCGTTGGGGGTGGTGGATTTGGACTTCCGGACCCTCCCGCCATTATATAGAAACGCATACCAAGATACTGTGCCGCTCGCGCAACAGCTAGGCTGATCTTAGGCTTTTCCCTAGGTATGGAAAACCCACGCGAAATCCATTCGGCACTTCCTGTAGTGCCCCTTTCATCAAATGCGTAAAGAGTGGGCAGGGGGTCTATGTTGTTTCTCTCCAAACTAAGCGAGTTGGCTATCAGACCATCCCAGGTATAAAAAGTATTCTGGGCGTTTGGAATCTGGCCCCAATAAACGGCCGTCTTCCCTTTTATCCCATTTATGGAACTGGGATTGCTGGACATATATATTATTACGTCAAAGTCGTGGTCCTTTACTGCTATATCAAGCAACTTCTGGGTAATCAAAGCGTCAACGGTGCTTCCTCCCATTGAGATTACCTTAAGGCCAAGCTCCTCCACTCTCTTAAACCATCTTTCAGCGCTGTTTTGATCGTGATTATCTGGATCAAGCTGCGGTATGACTATCGGGCCACGCTTTCTAAGCGCATAGATGTCTTTCTCGACCTTTCCAATGGGGTACATCCTCTCAACTTTGACTTAGAAACAAATAATTATATGCATATGGCTCAACTCGGGTTTATGCTGTCTGCTGCGCCAGGGACCCACAAACGCCCATTAAGCTGCTTTATATTAAACTTTTTTCTCAACTTTCTGATCTCGTTAGCTGTATGTAGATTTATCAGCACCTGCTTTATCAAACTCGTATTCTGTGTTTCCTTGTACCTGACATATTCATCAGCAGACATATTCGTACCGGCGTTTATGAGCTGGTCATATTGTGCATTGCCTATCCTGTTTAGCATGAGCCGCCTTTTGAATGCTTTTACCAGCTCTCCCTCAAAGGCACCCTTCCACAAAGCATCGTAGTCGGCCTTTTCCGTTAGGGCCTTCGCCGCAAGAAACCCGGATTCCAAGGCATAATGCATGCCAAACCCGCGATCCGCCTCGGAAAAGCCTGCGGCCTCGCCAACAATCAACATTTCCTTGAGCTTTGCGCTGTCTGGTATATAAGAGAATCCTATCTTTGCAAATGCCGGACCTTTCTCCGCGCCATCAATGAGCCCCGAAAATACGGGAACCTTCTCGATGAGGTGTTTAAATAATGCGGGCATTTTATTAAACGTTGAGGGATCAAATGAAGTCGTTACCACGCTGACTTCATCCTTTCCGTACGGTATGGCATACGCGTAGCCTTTTGGTGCATAGTCATCATTTAGGAAAAAGATAATCGTGTCCCCGTCAACGCTAACTCCTTTATAATGATGGCCGTATCCCATCTCTGTTGCGAATGTTGCGCCCGTTGCTATGACGTCTACCTCTTTTGGGATTGCTGCTTCGCCCAACCTAAAGTTAACCTGTAAACCATCTGCCTGTTCAAAGAGTTGACGATCTAATGACGCCTTCACATCACCTCGTTTCGTGGCATAGAACAATGGTTTATCTTTTGAGTATGTTTCTGCTGGGCTCGACGATGGCCCAATCTTGACTATCTTGTGTATAGGTTTCAAAAAGTTGATGGAAAACCCCCGCATCTTGATGAAATCCCTTTCATCCACCGAAGAGCTGTAGTTCCTGAACGCGTGCACACTTTCAGGGAACTTTGATCCGAAGACGCTTGATCGATCCAAAATCTCTACTTCCTCTCCTTTCAGGCTGAGTGCTACGGCGGTTGCCAGACCACTCAGCCCACATCCAACAATCGTTTTCATGATACCGGACAATATAATTAAATCCCTTAAAGAATCCTATCCTCTGTCAGGTTTCATCAAATACCAATGCCAAGTGATTATTATGCACATCCATTCCGAGTTTTCCCAACTTTACCTTTCTCCTGTATACCCTAGAGTAAATCCCGCTCAAGAAACCACGTATTATAACAAAATCGATATTTTTATACCAACCTGTCCACGGGAAATGGTTTATTATTATCCTTATGGTGCTCTTCTCGCCCGGTATCAGTAGCACTTCGCCCCATCCAAGTGCGGTCATTAATTCAAGGGACGATTTTGCATCAGAGCTTATATCACCAAATAACTCTTTTCCTATAGAATAAGCAACATCAAATATGTCCTTATCCATGCCCTTCTTTTTTAGCTCCATCTCCAGGAGATACATGCCACTCGCCTCCATAAGAAAAAAACGTTCATTACTGGATACTAAATTAATTATTCCTTTTTTGTATGTAAAGACCTTCGCATCCAAGTAGGTGTTGAACGAATTTGTGTAACTCACACTAGTCTCTGTATTAAATTTGTTGTATGACGAAATGTCCTGATTCAGTCCATCAAGATCCGTCTCCCTGAATACGTTTTTGGTCCCCTTTGTGCCGATTACTTCATATGGCGCACAAAGAACCCTGCACGTATGGTTTTCTCCAGTAGATTGGCTATCGTAGTAGTACCCTTCAATGTCCTTATCCTGAAACAGCCATGCTATGACCCCTGCGGCTCCTCCCTGTGCAAAGAAAAAATCATAGCCAATCTTCCTACATATCACAAAGTTCCTAAGTGAAGCCTCTACGGTCTTCTTTTCAACATCTATTGTCTCATGCCACTCGCTTGCATATGTCCCTTCGATGAACTTGCCCGCTATATTAACCCAGCTTTTGATGCTCTCCCCAGGGTGATCTTTTATATTTTCAAATCTGCCGAGCTGGGCAAAGGAGTATCCAAACTTCTTACCTGTTGAATATAGCGCAGATTTACCATCTTCTCCGTATTTTTCGACTATTTGCTTTTCAAGTCTAACAAAAAAACTCTCAGGTACAAGCATCTGCCTGGCAAATACACTAGTTTTTCCAGATATCTTAAAATCCACGAAGCCTGGTTTATCAAAAACTAGCGCTTTGGGGATAACGAAATCCTTTATATACAATCCCACAAGGCTATCCGTAATCTCCATTCATTATCCCTAACCACTATTTTGATAAAACAAGACCACTACCACTAATGTCATATGACTTAATTCCCCCGTCAATTTTTGTATTTCTCATTTTCTTGATTTCTATGGTTCTGCTTAAGCTGTCCCCAACCGCCAAGGATTTCATTACTACCGCGCCATCACATACAAATTCACTGACTCCATCCACTGTTAATCTTTGCCCACCTTGGTCAGCTGCAGTTATCACAAGATTAGTGGTGCTCAGTTTGCTAAGTTCATTGATCAGCAGGTACGTGATCCTCTCCTTAGATTTACCCTCATATATTATCCTGTTCTTGTTGTCCTTCCCTCCAAATACTGATGCCACTGCCGGATCCATCTTGTAGTTGAGCGGGATGACGAACTGGTCCACGTTGATCGAGAAGTTTATAAGACTGTCGAACACGAGGCGCTTGGCGCCAACCTTCTGCACCGCCCCCTCTATAATCTCGAATATGTTCACGCCCGCCGTGTCCAGCGGCACCTCCACGATTACGAGCTTGCCAGCCTGCTCCAGATTCCTCAGGTCCATCCCCAGCGTCTTGCTCTGGCTGAGCAGCTCGGTCTTTGTGCTGTCGAGGCTCACATAGACGCCGTTCTCCCCGTCCGCCGCCCCGTTGAATATGTACTGTATCCCGAATATGGTCTTGCCGGTTCCGGGGGATCCTGTTATGAGTATGTTGAAGCCCTCCGGTATGCCGCCCTCTATCAATTCGTCGAAGCCAGGTATACCTGTTTTAACTCTTGCCATCCATGCACCATCGTCTCACTCTATATAAAACTAGCAAAGGATAATAAGCTTTGCGCATTAGGGTTGTATCTGTCGTATTGCCTGTTTTGCCGCTTTCTGGGGAAAAAGGCCCCAGCGTGCAATGGGGTTTCCTTTGCGCTAGAGACCTGCCGATTTGGCCCCCGCGCATTCTCCGAGAATGGGGGCAAGACCGTATATGAGCACCCTCCTGATGTTGGCCGTGCGTACCCTCCCTACACCCATCTCCTTCCCGTTGTAGAGCAGGATCCCGCGCTCGGCCCCGAACCTCGAGATAAAGTATTCCAGCCCCTTTACGAAGTCCTCCCTGAATGTATCTGCTGACTTTATCTCGACCGGTATGAGCTTCCTGCCGTCTGCCAGCAGCGCATCGACCTCCTTTGCCCCCTCCCTCCAGTACCGCCCGATGCCAAGCCTTGAGATGAGCAGGCTCTCCAGCACCCTGCCGCGGTCGATGGATGGGTTCTCGGCGAGCGCAAGCGATATGTCATACGGGTATACCTTGCGTAGCTTCCTCGATTCCGAGAGCCTTGAGGGCCGGTAGTTCCTCACTATCCGTATGAGCTTCGAAAACTCCAGCATGTAGATATGCCTGTCCACCTCCTGCTTCCGTCTGGCGAGCGTCTTTGAGAGCGAGTCGACGTTGAGCGTCATGCCCGGTTCCGCGAGAAAGATGTCGGCCAGCGCCCTAAGCAGCGCCGTGTCGACCCTCTCGAACTCCAATCCGAGGTCCTCATTTATCACCTTTGAAACCACGCTCTCCCTGATGTACTCCGATATCCTTCTCTCATCGTCGATTTTTGCAAGCTCCGGGAACGGCCTCCTCACATATGACTCGAACTCGAGCGCTATCTCCCCCTCATGCGCGCGGACGTTGCCGGGCATCTCCCCATGCTTGAGAAAGTAGTACTCGCTGATCGACAGGACGGGCACCTCTACAAGGAAATACCTCCCGGCAAGGCTGTCCATCGCCCCCCTCTCCAGCTGCAGCGATGCCGAGCCCGACACGACTATGCGCACGTTAGGAAACGCGTCATAGAGCAACTTGAGCTGTTCGGCCCACCCTGCCATCTTCTGTATTTCATCCAGGAAGAGCCAGATGCGCTCCCTCTTCCAATTCACCCCGCTAATCTCCTGGTATGCGTTTAGCACAGAGACCGGTTCAACAGCACCGTAATCAAGGGTAAAGTAGACTATGCTGGAGGGCGCGGCGCTCTTCAGCAGCTCCTCAATCATCTGGTACATTATGGTCGACTTGCCGACCCTCCTGAGCCCGGTGAGCACGACCATCTCCCTGTATCGCTCAAGCAACCCGTAGCCTTCGCCGAACGCCTGGCGCCTGTATCCTTTTGCAAGGTCAGCCTTGACCTTGCCTGTGCGCCACCACTCGTTAAGGAGCCTCAGCGCCTCGTCTATCTCCATGTTACTATCTTATAGGAACGAATATTTATATCTTTCGTCCATTTTGGGAACATATATACAATAAGACATGCCCCACTAGCGTTCCGCGGCGGTGGCATGGATCTGCCGTATTGCCTGTTTTTGCCGTTTTTTTGGGAAATGCGCCGTAAAAATAACCCTGCCCTGATGGTGTCATAAGCGAAAGGCTTGGCCTGATCAAGCCATTGCGTATAGAGGGCTACCACGAACTGAACATCAAAAATAGGCCGTATTCCAGCGAAGCCTCATCGGCCTTGATGCCAAGGATCAAGGAGTGGTACGCCAAGGCCGATTCAACCATATGGGAATGTCTGGGCAAGGAATCCGATGCGTTCATAGACACGGGCGCTGTAAGGAAACTGACGAAATGACAGCGTAGGTTTATATATATTAACACTATACATATAAATCATGGCAAAGGAGTACAGGCAGATGCTTATAGACGAGGAGACCCACCGGGAAATATCGGGGGCAAAGCGGCTCCTAGAAACGGCCAGCGGCCGGCGCGTCAGCTCGCGCGAGGCGATAGGCGAGTTCCTCGGGAGGCGCATGCGCTTCCTCGTCCTCGACCGGCATGTGCGCGCATATATCAACGCATTCGTCGGAGAGGCCGCGCTCGACAGGAGGGTTCTCGGACTTATGCTCTTCGGCTCCGTCGCGAGGAACAGCTTCGGCGATTACAGCGACATAGACGTGATGGTGGTGGTCGAGGGCAAGGCGCTGGGCAGCCTGGATGCGGTAGAGGCGATGATAGAGGGGGCCGAGCCGTTCCGCAAGCCGCTCGTGGCTGGCGGACTGCACCTGCGTATAAGGCCTTTTATGGTATCCAGGGATGAGCTGAAGCGCTTCCGGCCGATATACATAAACATTCTCGAGGACGGCGTCATACTCTTCGAGCGCGGCGAGATAATGTTCGATTTCCTAAACGACATAAGGCAGAGCGTCGATTACAGCAAGCTCGTTGTCGGGGGATCTGCGGCGATAAGATGGAAAATGCGGGAATAAGCGCCGCCGCTATGGCTAGCGCGGAGAGATGGCTCAACTCTGCCAGGATCAACGCAAAGGCGGGCAGCTACGACACAGCGATATACAGCCTGGAGATGTCTGTCGAGATCGCGCTGAAGGCGCTGCTGCTGGCGCTCGGGACGGACGTCCCGAAGAGCCATGCGATAGGCGACCTGGTCCTCGAGTCGGTGCAGGGCAACAGGCGCCTCCCAAAGGAGCTGGTGGAGAACGCGGGCAGCATAGTAAGGCTCTTCAACTCTCTTGTCTCGTTGAGACCAGTCAGCGGGTACGCATTCGAGACGAAATCGGGCCTGAAAGAGCTAAGGGCGAGATACGAAAGGCATGTTGGCGAGGCTGAAAACGCGGTCGAGCTGTGCGGCAAGGCGGTAAGCTCCATTCTGGGTGCATGACCGCGAACATTAGGCCGTAACGGGAATGGCGATTAACCGGGAGGTCGCAGGTTCGAGTCCTGCTCGAGGCGTATTACTGCACAAAATGTTTTTAGGGGACGGGTGGTCTGGAGGGTTCAAGAAACCTGACCGCCCTTCAGGGCGGAGATGAATCGAACCCTCCAGTTGAAAGACTTTTCCTGTAAATTTTTCTGGCGGCTGCGCCGCGGCTTTTA
>JAJYUY010000029.1 GCA_021792295.1 Microcaldota archaeon
GCGGTGCAACAGGCATCGAAAAGTCGCATCGAGGAACTGAGAACCGATAAAACACATCCTTTGCAGGATGCAGTGATTGCATGAATGCAGAGGAAGCCCACACCGTTTACGGGTGGGAGGATGTCACGCAATCACATGTCAGATACATGATTCTATGCCGGAAGCGCATGAGCTAACGAACATATACAAGGCCCCGAAGGGACTGATAAGGGTCGACATGAGCGTTCGCGATGGGCTGATAGAGCAGATACGGATCACTGGCGATTTTTTCATGCTGCCGGAGGACATTCTCCCCGTTCTCGAGAGGCATCTTTCGGGCGTGCGCTTCGAAGAGCAGGCGGTCGGCAACGCCATAGAGTCGTTCTACAGGCTAGGTATGATGATAACGCCGATGCTCGGCAGGGGCGACCTGGTCAAGGCGGTAATGGGTGCGAAGCATGGAGGTTAGGCTGATAGAGAAGGACTACCCGGGCAACCCCCACATGAACCTCGCGATGGACGAGGCGATCTTCAGGGAGGTCGAACAGGGCAGGTCCCCCCCGACGCTGAGGTTCTACAGGAACAGGAACGCGGCAATATTGGGCTGCTTCCAGCTTGCTGATGAGGAGCTCGACCTGGAATACGCGAAGTCCAACCGCATAAAGATAGCGAAGCGCTTTACCGGGGGCGGCGCAGTATACCACGACATGGGAAACCTAAACTACTCGGTAATCTCACGCGACAATTACGGGATAGGGCTGAACGTTGAGCGGCTCTTCTCCGTAATGATGAAGGGCGCGACCTCCTCGCTGCGCCTGGCCAATATCCCCAACCTGGCGAGCGGCATGAACGACATAACCTCTGGCGGCAGGAAGATAATGGGCGCCGCCGCGACGATAAGCAAGGGAACGGTGCTCTTCCACGCAGCGCTGCTCGTCGAGACGAAGCTCGAGACGCTCGCATCGGTGCTGAAGGTGCCCGGCATAAAGCTGAGGGACAAGGGCGTAAGCACGATACTGGAAAGGGTCGCCAACATAAGGGAGATATGCGGCGCAGACGTAGACCACGTAAGGCGCTCCATACAGGACGGATACTCGCTGGAGCTGGGCTTCGACTACAAGGGGGGCGAGCTGACCGAAGGCGAGAGGCTGGCGATGGGAAAGCTCTACAAGGAGAAGTACTCGAAGCGCGACTGGAACATGGGCAGGGAGTTCATCGAGGTCAGCGTATAAGCCCAAGAAACCTGCCAAGGATCCTGCCGACCTCCTCCGGTTTCGAGAAGTGCGGCACGTGGTCCGCGCCGTCCACCACGTCGAATGCGCAACCGTTTATCAGGTCCCTCAGCCGTTCCCCTATCGCAATTGGCACAACCCTGTCATTCGATCCCCATATCACCTGCGTCCTGCATTTTATCGCGGAGAGCACCTCGTGCGTCAGCATGCTCTTCTGCAGGTTTCCGACTATGCTCTCCATCACCTTTTGGCTGTTGAAGCCCAATCCCATCAGCTCCCTCAGCAGCGAGGCCTTGTAACCCTCCAGCTTGCCCTCGTCTGCGAACCCGTTTATGTAGTAATCAAGGCCTGCGGTGTCCTCGAGGACAAGCCCGCCAAGCTTCCCCCCAGCGGCAAGCAGCCCGCCTATCCAGCCTCCGTACGAGTTCCCGAACACGACCGGCTGCCCGATCCCGAGGTTCTCCATCATGTCGGACACGGAATCGACCTGCACCGTTATGCTGTAGTCTATGTCTGGCGCGTCGGAATTGCCGTGGCCAAGCAGGTCCACCATGTACGCGTCTATATCCTTATGCAGGTGCGGTATAAGCGGTCTCCATGTGCCTATCCTTGCGCCCACCCCGTGGAGGAAGACGACCCGCCTGCCTCCGGACGGCATGTGCCTGTAGAAGAGCTCGCCGTGCCTAGTCCTTGCATAGCCCTCCTCAAACCCCTCCCATGCGTCCATCCAATCATTTCTGCGCTGGCCTTCCGGTGAAGAAGTGTATCCCCCTGCCGAGAGCCAGCTCCGCCGCCTCCTGGAGCGCCTCGCTGTATGTCGGGTGGGGGTGTATTGTGTCGGCTATGTCCTCAATGTTGGCTCCCATCTCTATCGCGAGCGCCGCCTCCGCTATCATCGCGTTCGCATCGTCCGACACGATCTCAACGCCCCTCACGGTCCCATTCGGGTCTGCCGCTATCTTCACGAATCCATCGGTCGTGTCGAGCGCTATGCTTCTCCCGAGCGCGGTCAACGGGAACTTCGATACCGTTACCCCCTCCCTCTCCCCTATGTCGCCCGCTACTGCGACCTCCGGATCCGAGAATATCACCGCTGGAACGACGACATTGTCAAACGATGTGTCCATGCCGCTTGCCACTTCAGCTGCCACAACCCCCTGCCTCATCGCCTTGTGCGCAAGCATCGGCTCGCCGATTACGTCGCCTATGGCGAGTATATCCTTGTCATCGGTGCGCAACGCGCCGTCAACCACAATGAATCCCTTTGCGTCGAGTTTGGCCCCGGTGCTCTCCAACCCCAACCCCTCTGTGTAGGGCGCAAGCCCTACCGCCACCACGATAATCTCGGAACCGATCTTGCTGCCGTCCCGCAGCTCAAGAGACCCCGGCGCATGCGATTTCGGGAGGCCGACGTGCACCTCTATCCCAAGCTCCTTCATCTTCCTCTCCAGTATCTCAACCGCGTCCCTGTCGAACCTGGAGAGCACCCTGCTCCTCGCTATTATGTGCACCTTCGTGCCAAGCTTGGCGTACAGCATCCCTATCTCAACCGCGACGTAACCGGCACCTATTATGGCCATGGATTTCGGGATGTGGTTTAGCATGAGCGCCTTCTTGTAGTCGATTATGTAATCGCCGAAATCGAACCCCTGCAAGCGTGTCGGCTCAGAGCCGGTCGCTATTACCGCCTTCCTGTACTCGAGCGACACGCCGTCGGTGAGCTGAAGCGTGTTATTGCCTATGAACGTTGCGGTTCCCTTGAATATGTCTATCTGGTTCTGCTTGCATAGAAATTCAACCCCCTTCTCAAGCTTCGAAGACACCCCCATCCTCCATTCGAGCATCTTCGCCGCGTCCATCGATACATTATGCGCAGTTATCCCGAATTTCTGCGAATGCGTCGCCTCGTGGTAGATGTTCGATATTTTTATCATTGTCTTTGATGGTATGCACGCATAGTTCAGGCAATGCCCTCCCATCTTCTCCTTTTCCACTATAGCGACGCTCATCCCGAGCTGCGCCGCCCTTATCGCAGCTACATATCCTCCCACGCCTCCTCCTATAACCGCAAGATCGACCTGTTCTGGAATAGATCCCATAACCATAACATCATTCCATATTAGCGCACGTTTCCACAACTATTCTTACTGCCTTCGCAAGCATGGCCGGGTCCATACTAGGCACTGCAGACCTAACCATGTAATGCGCTTTCCTCTCTATTACCTGCTTCGATGAAATTGGAAGATGCACCAGCCCCGCCGGCGTATCCTGCCCCGCCGCTCTCATGACCCTGTAGAACACCTCATTTGAGACATAGGTGTCTGCCCAAAATGAATACTCCGCTGGGATGTCATTCGATTCTAACGAGCTCTTGATCTGCTGCAAGGGCAAGGTCGAGAAATAACCGACCGGCCCGTCTTTAAGGACCGGCTCATCAATAACTCCTTCATCTCCGACAAAATAATACCTGTTCAGCGCAACTCTCTCAAGGCTCACGCATCCCTTCCCTCCTGCTATCCCTACCTGTACTATTGAATCTGGTTTCTCCCGGCTTATATAATCTTCCGCAATCTCGCCCGCCTTCCCATGCTCCACTGGCAGAACGACCCCCACTATATCACTCCCCCCAATCCTCTGCCCATTAAGCGATTCCACTATCTCCTTTGTGGGATTGGTGAGGTAGGAGAGGAACGGCCCGAAACCAAAAAGAAGCAACTTGGCCATCAAATCACTACAGCATCTCGAGGAACTCGGGGTCCTCCAGATATTTCTTCAACGAGTTTGTGAACCTGACGGCCTCCGCCCCATCGACGACCCTATGGTCGAACACGAGCGATACCGGCAGCACCATCCCGATCTTCACCATATCCTCTACGACGACCGGCATCTTTTTCGCGAGCATTACCCCGAGTATTGCAACATCCGGGTGGTTTATTATCGGGACCGCCAGAAACCCGCCCCCAAGGCTCCCTATGTTCGTTATGGTGAAGCTGCTGTCGCGCATCTCGTCTAGGGTTATGGTCTGGTCGCGCACCTTGCCCCCCAGTTCCTGTATCTCCTTCGCCAGCTCAAGGATTCCCTTAGTGTCGGCGTTCCTTATGACGAAAACCTTCAGCCCGTCCGGCGCCTCTGCGGCAATCCCGATGTTGTAATAGTTCTTCCTTATTATCTCAAGCCTTTCGTGGTCGTAGCTCGCGTTGAAGTTGGGGTTCTCCTTCAGCGCCTCTATCGTCGCCTTTATGACGAACGGCAGCATGGTGAGCTTTACCTTCCTGTCGTCCATCGCCCTCCTCTTCTCGCGCCGGACGATCCCGTCCAGGGCTGTCGCGTCTATCAGTTCCATGTTTACCGCGCTGGGTATCGACAGCGCCGCCTCCATGTTGCGCGCTATCGCCTTCCTGGTCGTGCCGAGCGGTATGCGCTCTATCCCCTCGCCGTGGCTCTCTTCCAGCACCTCCGAGAACTTCGGCGCGGCCCTCGGCGCCGACGCCTTAGAGGCCGAGGCCCTTATATCATTCTCGACAATCCTGCCGTTCGGCCCGGTGCCGGAAACGCCGTTTATGTCGACGTGCAGCTCGTGCGCCAGCTTCCTCACGTACGGGGTTGCCATTATCTCCTTCTTCGGTGCCTCGTCCTGTGACGGCGCCGCCCCGGCTTGTGTGATCGTCCGCGCCGCCGGCGCGGCCGCTGAGGGCTGCGGCGTCATTATCTTCGCACCCGCCAGCTCCTCCTGCGTCCCGACGAGCGCCACGTAATCCCCAACGTGCACCGTGGTCCCCTCCTTCGCGATTATCCTGACGATGCCGTCGACGGGCGCCGGCACGTTCACGACCGCCTTGTCCGTCTCGACCTGCACCAGCGACTGATCCTCCTGCACCTTCGCGCCATCGGCAACAAGCCACTTCCTTATGTGGCCCTCTGTTATTCCCTCCCCGACATCAACGAACCTTATCTCTTTCATAATCATCCCTGCATTACCCTGTCTATCGCCTTCCCAATCTTTATCGCGTTAGGTATGTGGTAAGCCTCGTAGCCCGGGAACGGGTACGGCAAACTATGCGAGCCGACTCTCACTATCGGCGCGTTCAGCTCGAATATTGCCTTCTCGGCTATCCTCGCCGCTATCTCCGCGCCAACGCCGAAGCTGAGCGAGGCCTCGTGCACTATGACCACCCTTCCCGTCCTCTTCGCGCTCTCTATTACTGTCTTCTCGTCGAACGGGTTTATCGTCCTGAGGTCTATTATGTCGGCCGCGACGCCCTTGCTCGCCACCACCTCCTTCACGAGCGGCACCATGGTCCCATAAGTTATTATGCTGAGCTTGTCGCCCTCCTGCACGACATTGGCCTTCCCTATCGGCACCTCGTAACTCTCCTCGGGCACCTCCTGCTTGAAAAGCCTGTACAGCTTCGTAGGCTCGAGGAACAGCACTGGATCGTCCATGTGCGCTGCCCTTATGAGAAGCCCCTTTGCGTCGTAGGGGTTGGACGGCTCTACAACAATCAGCCCTCCAATATGTGCATACATCGCCTCAGGGCTGTCCGAATGGTGCTCGAGCGTCCTTACGCCACCGCTGACCGGCGTCCTCACAATCATCGGCAGTGTGAACCGCGACCTAGACCGGCTCCTGTACCTTGCCGCGTGGTTTATCATCTGCTCGAAGCCGTCCAGCATGAAGCCCGCGAACTGTATCTCTGCTATCGGCCTGAGCCCCGACAGCGCCATCCCTATCGACGCGCCCACTATCATCGACTCGGCGAGCGGCGTGTCGACCACTCTCCCCGCGCCGAACTTGTCGAGCAGCCCATCGGTGACGCGGAACACGCCGCCATCCTTGCCTATGTCCTCCCCGAGCATGATCGCATCTGCGTTCTCCTTCATGATCAGCTCTAGCGCGCTGTTCAACGCGCTCACCATGTTCATCTGCATAGCGTCACTTCGTGTAGAACCCAGAGGCGACCGCCTCATCCATCTCCTCCTTCAGGACATCAGGTATGTAGCTGTAGACGTGCTCGAAGATGCTCTTCGGGTCTGGCTTGAACTGCTCGGCCTTCTCAACCCCTGCGTCTATCTTCTTCTTGTGCTCCTCCCGCATCGCCGCCTCCATCTCATCGCTCCAAAGCGATCTACCTGTAAGGTATTTACGCACGCGTCCTATTGGGTCCTTCGCCCTCCAGGCCTCTACATCCTCATCATTCCTGTACTTGGTAGGGTCGTCCGCTGTCGTGTGCATGCTCATCCTGTAGGTCACGCACTCTATCAGCGTTGGCCCATTCGCCGAGTCCTCTATCGCCCT
>JAJYUY010000030.1 GCA_021792295.1 Microcaldota archaeon
AAATTCAAAAGCACAAAGCATTAGCAACATGATTTCTATTTTGCAAATAACACTTTTGCTTTAGCAGTGCATTAGCTTACCTTAAATACCTGCAGTTGCTGCATAAAACACATCATATAAGCCCCGGGAGGGGATTGAACCCTCGACCTCCTGTTTACGAAACAGGCGCTCTGCCACTGAGCTACCGAGGCATGGTTATAATTTCGTGCTCGCCTTTTTAGCCCTTTTGCGCTTTCGAAACGAACAGTCCTGCGTATCTTATCAGGTAGAGCGCGGGCCTTGCCAGCGCCCTCCTCCCAACCAGCTCCGTCAGGAAGCCGAGCTCCCTGGCCGACACGCCGCCGAAAGCTGCGGCGAGCGGCGGGTAGAGCAGCAGCGTCAGCGCAAGGTTAACCGCTATCGTCGCATACCCGCCGCCGAGCACGTATGAGACTGTGTAGAGAAGCGCGAACACCGCCAGCGCGGAGAGCGCCGCCATCGAAGGCGCAAGGACCCTCGGCCTGAAGCCGAACTTGCGCTCCAGTGCAAAGATATACATCACGTCTATCGCCACCTGCGATATCAGAAACAGCCCGACTATCATGCCCACCACGTGGAACAGCGGCGTAAGGATGAGCACCGACGCGAGCTCCACCAGCGCTGCGGCCGCCTGGTACCTTATGAACCTCCTTAGGTCGCCGGATCCCAGCATGAGGGTGCTTGCGTAGTTCCAGACCAGCCCGATCGCGGAGCCGGCGGCTATGAGCGATAGGTAGAGCGGCGCGTGGCTGTAGGAAGCGGAGAAGAAGAGAGATATGAGCGGCTTTGCGACCGAAGCGAGGAACACCACGATCGGCGCGAGGAAGAGCGTCGTGAGGTGCACGCTCCTGTCGAAGGCGGATCCAATGCGCGAAGGGGGTATGCGCCTGAAGGTTATGTCGGAGAAGGCCGGGAGCAGGACGTAGCTGAATGACGTTATTACGACGGCGACGAAGCTGCCCACGGTGTATGCGGCGTTGTAGTTGCCGACAAGCGCGCTGCCCACGAAAAGCGCAAGGAACAGCACGCCGAAGCTCGCGATGCCCCGCAGCGCCATGTTGGAGATGAACGCAGGGGTCGAGAACCGCACTATGCCCCTTATCTCGCTTCCGTCAGGCCGCGGGCTCCCCGACAAAACCCATCTCGGCAGGTATGCGAATCCCACCAGCGTCGCCGCGACTATGCCCACGGCAAGGCCCGCGAGCGCGCCGACGATCCCGTAGCCCAGCATCACAGCCGCCACCCCGACCCCTAGGTACAACAGCGAGTAGACAATGTCCATCACGACCGTTTCGAGCACCCTGTCGAGCGAGACGAGGACCGAGATGGTGACGTTGAACAGCGTCCAGAAGACAACCAGCAACGATGCGATGGCGAGCGGCACCGATATTGAGGGCTGGTGGTATATGTTGGCGGCGGCGTAGCCGCTGAACAGCGCGCCGAGCGCGGCCACCGCGACCGAGAGCAGCAGCGCGGCCGCGTAGGCGTTTATTATCAGCGAGCGGGCCCCGCCCCTGCCCCTCCGCTCCGGCAGCTTCTTCCTTATCGCGGTGCCTATCGCGAAGTTCCCGACAAGCGCGAGCAGGGTGTAGAACGCTATCACGACCGTGAAGAGCCCGAAGAGCTGCGGCCTTAGCAGCCTGGCGAACGCGACCAGCGCGACAAAAACGACCAGCGACGAGGCGATCTGGCCCCCGGTGTACACGACGCTGTTCCTCGCCGTTTTCACGCTGCGGCCAGCCCCTTTTCTCGCCACTCAATCCCTTAGCATGAACGAATCCAGCTTCTCGGCGGCCTTCGCCCTCTTGGCCCTGTGCTTGTTCAGGTATTTGTTTATCGTTTCGGCCAGGTGGGCCTTGTGCTCCCCCGCGAGCATCGTGCCGCCCCTCTCCGCGTCGAATATCGCCTTCAGCTTATTGTCGTCGGGCTCGAAGAAGTAGTTGTAGTACTGGCAGACGACGCACCTGTCGGGGTTGCCGCCAAGCTTGCGCTGCAGCGCCGCTGTTGCCTGCTGGCCTGTGAGCGCCCCTCCTATCTTCCTAGCCACCTCCTCCTCGCTGTCCGTCAGGTAGATCGCGTTGTCCCCTATGCTCGAGGACATTTTCGAGTCGCCGTTCAGTCCAGGCAGGAACTTGGTGTGGATTATCGCGGGCTTGTAGTGCCCGAGCTTGCCGATTACGTCCCTCGCTATCCTGAAATGGACGTCCTGGTCTATGGCGAGCGGTATCAGGCACGGGACGTTGTGGCCCGCCTCCACCGACTTCATGAACGCGGGCACCGCCTGCATGCTCGTGTAGAATATCTTGCCTATGTTCGCGTCGTTGCCGAAGCCGAACGCGTCCTTGACGGTAGAGAAGGTTATGTGCTTCGCGACCCTCACCGCCTGCCTGTACATCGTTTTTGCATAGTCGGTGTCGAAGAATATCTTCGTAAGCTTCGGCTTGAAACCCATCGCTATTATGTCGAGTATATTGTCCATGGCTACGCTGCGTATCCCCTCGAGAGTGTAGCCCTCCTTCGCGAGAAACTTCTCCTCGTCGGGTATCTGTATGTACACCTCTGCCTGGAACCTCTCCTGCAGCCACTTCGCCATGACGAACGGGAGCAGATGCCCAATGTGCATCTCCTCCGAGGGGGCCCTGCCCGTGTATATGTAGAACTTGTTGCCCTTCTCGTACTGGTCGAGTATCCAGTCTAATTCCCTGTGGGCGTAGAATATCCTGCGCCTTATCAGGAAGGGCAGCTCGCCAGCGTATTTGCGCAGGCGCGCCTCCAGCTCGCTGTCTATCAGCTTGAGCCCAGAGTTCTTGGCGAACTGCTCGTAGTCGACGACGCCCTCCACCTTGTACGGGTCAACATGGAAGTCAGGCATGGGATCAGGAATATTGGCATATGAAGCCTTTTATGTCTTGAGGGCCGGCGCGCCGGACCTGCTTTGGCCGGAATATTAGGGGATCTGATGCGTTTTCCCTGGCGCTATCCTGCTGCGGGAGGGCCGGCGCCTCCTAAGCAGCACCACCAGGGCGAAGATGCTGTTCGAAGGCGGCAGCACCACAGGATAGAGTGCCGTCGTCTTTGCGCCGAATCCGCAGGTTCGGAGGGAAGGGCAAGGTATTTATTGCTTGCAGGAAGAATGCATATGTCTTTCCAGTTTGGGGATTGCATGGAGGCGACCGACCATAAAAAAACGGATTCTGCCGACGGTGTCTCAGAATCCATAAAGGAGATAGAGGGGGCAGAGCAGAACGCGTCCAAGGCTATCGAGAGGGAGAGGCGAAAGATCGACGAGGAGCTCAAGGCTGCGCGGGAGGGCGCGGCGAGGGAGATATCCGACGCGACGGCGCGCGCTAGGGCCGACAGGGAGGCGCGGATCGCAAGGGCTGTCGCCGAGATGGGAAGGAAGAGGGAGCAGATTTTGAGTGATGCCAGGTCCAGGGCCGCCTCGATGAGCAAGAGGAGCCTGGGGGCTGGCGCGATTGCGAGGATAGTGCGCGACCTCCAGAAGAGGGCAATGGAATAGGCAGATCTTGATGTTCAGGAGCGAACCGATGCAAAAGGTTAGGGTAATAGCGCTTAGCGACGCCAAATACCGCGTTGTAAGGGCGCTGCAGGGTCTTGGGCTAATCGAGGTGAGGAAGAGCAGGCTCGGCATCGCAGACGACAGCGTGATGGGCAACTTCCCAGAGGTGTCGGAGAGGCTCGTGAGGGTGGAGAGCGCGCTTATGATCCTGAAGGCGCCGCGGGCAGGGGGACACAGGCTCGCCAGGCAGAAGGAGGCAGGCGATCTTGTAAAAAGGGTCGACGCGCTGCCATACATTGGGGCCATATTCAGGCTCAACGAGGAGAGGCGGGAGTTGGAGGAGAGATCGGCGGACGCTGCGATAGCGATGGAGCACATCGGCCACATAAGGAGGGTTGGTGTGGACTTCGGGATCATGCGCGAGGAGGGCGTGCTCTCCTACAGGCTTATGCTGGTGCGCGACAGGGAGGTCAGGGCGCTTCGCTCCGCGGTCGCGAAGTCTGGCGTGCCTGCCGAGGTCGTCCTCGGCGAGAAGGCGCCCAAGCGAAGCGTGTACGCGCTCATCATATTCAAGAGGGCAATGGAGGAGGTGCTTTTCAAGGCGATAGAGGGGCTCGGTTGCATAGAGGTTGAGCTGCCGCATCGGCACCTCAAATCGACGCCGGCCGGCGCCATAAAGGAGCTCGCCGAGGTCACGATGAGGGACTCTGCCAGGATAATCGAGATAGGCAGGGAGCTCGATGCGCTCTCCAGGTCGCACTACTACGAGCTTGCGGGCCTCAAGGAGATGCTGGAGGCCGAGTACAGCAGGGCGAGCGTGAGCGCCAGCTTCAAGAAGACCGGGCGAACCTTCATGCTCGAGGGGTGGGTGCCTAGGAGGAAGGTGCGCATGCTCGAGGGGACGCTCGACAGGGCCACAGGCGGGGCTTACAGCGTCGACATGATAAACGACGGGGAGCTCGCACCCACGTATTTCCAGAGGAGCGGCCTCATGCGCCCGTTCGACTACCTGATGGAGTTTTACTCCATACCTAGAAGCGACGAGATAGACCCGACATATATATTCATGATAACGCTGGCGGTCTTCTACGGCATAATGGTCAGCGACATTGGCTACGGCATCGTCTCGCTGGCGATAGCGACCCTGATAACCAGGAAGACCAGCCCAGACGGGCTGCTCTACAACGTGTCCAGGGTCTGGCAGTATTTCTCCGTTTCCATACTCTTCTTCGGGTTGATATCCAACCAGGTATTCGGCTATTCGCTCGCCGTGCTGCAGCCGATCCACATACTCGACTGGACCCACGGGATAAGCTCCATAATACTGCTCACGATACTCATGGGCATTGCGCAGGTCAGCCTGGGCCAGTTCTTCAGCTTCCTCAACCACTGGGGGCACGAAAGGAGGCTGGCGCTTAGCAAGCTCTCGTCCATATTCGCGATACTCTTCGGGGTGGTGGCGATAGGGGGCATGCTGTTCGGCGCGTTCGGCCATGCGCTGACCATCTATTCGCTCTACGTCGCTGTTGCCGCGCTCGCGGTAACGGCGCTGCTCGGCAACGTCATAGAGGACGCGGAGCTGACCAACCTGATATCGCACCCGCTGAGCTACATGCGTCTCCTGGGATTCGGGCTCGCGAGCATAATCATAGCCTCGCTGATAGACCAGAGCTTCGCGCCCCATCTCAGCCAGGGGCCAATCCTATTTATAGTTTACCTATCGATATTTACTGTCCTGCACCTGCTCAACATAATACTCGGGATGTTCGAGGGAGTCGTGCAAGGGGCGAGGCTGAACTTCGCTGAATTTTTCTCGAAGTTCTACAGGGGCAACGGCGTGAAGTTCGCGCCGTATGCATTCAAGAGGCATTATACTGAAGATACCGGTGATTGATTTGACCATAGATATGAACGCGGCTATAGCGGCGGTTGGCGCGGGGGTCGCCATACTCGGGGGGGCGGTGGGCACAGGGATAGCGCAGGGGTCGATAGGGGCGGCCGGGCTCGGGCTGATAGCGGAGAAGCCGGACCAGCTGGGCCTCGCGATACTCTTCCTCGTGCTTCCGGAGACGCTGCTGATCTTCGGTTTCGTCATAGCGATACTGATATTGCTGTCGGCCGGAATAGTGTGAGCATGTCCCTGAAACAGATCGAGGAGGAGATAAGGGCCAAGGGCGAGGCCGAGCTGCAGGAGCTCCACAGGTCCAAGAAGGGCTACCTCAAGGCGATACACGACGAGACAAAGGAGGAGATACGGGAGCTTGTCGAGAAGGAGGCGGCGCGGGCCGAGAGAGAGGTGATGGAGGCCGAGCTTGAGCTGGGGTCTGCTGCGGAGATGGAGGCGAAGAGGATCCTGCTTATCGCGCGCGAGGAGGCGCTCCGGCATGAGATGAAGAGGGTGCGCGTAGCGCTCGTGAGGGCGCTGTCGGGGGGCGAGGCGGCGAGGGCGCTGATCAAGATGGGCGCGGCCAGGGCGAGGGAGCTGGCGGCTTCCGGAATGGAGGCCGTGGCGCTGGTCTGCAAGAGGGACGCGGCGCTGGCAGGGGAGCTGCTGCCCAAGGGAATCGGAATAAAGACAGGGGATTCCAAGGGCATCACGATAAGCTCGGCGGACGGACGGGTCGCCATTCTCCTGACGCCGGAGAGCGTTGCGGAGGCGATGGAGGAGAGCGCAAGGGCGGAGGTCGCATCGCGGCTGTTCCCAAGGGGGATCGAGTTTGCCGGGCGCGAGGCGCGGCGGGATGGCGGGGCTGGAAGGGCCGCCAGGCCGAAGCGGAAAAAAGTGCCGAAGAGAGGTAGGGGAAGATGAGCCCTGGGCCTGACGCCGGAACGTACGGCTACGCGAATTCGAGGGTGCGGGCGATGCGCTCGAAGCTCCTGGGGAGGGAGCAGGTTAGGCGGCTCCTT
>JAJYUY010000007.1 GCA_021792295.1 Microcaldota archaeon
CCTGTTCGATTGCCCGAATATCATCGAACTCGTGTCCGCTATCGCCTCCATGCGTCCCCTCCTTCAGGCCTTGTGCGCGGCCGGCCCACGGACCCGCCTTCCTATGAAGCCCCTGAGCACGACGGCGTTGTTGTGCTTGGTGTCGCTGGCGGCGTAGACGAGGGTCACGATCGGGTTCTCCCTAATTATCCTGATGAGTTCGTAAACGAGCGGGTTCTCCTTCAGCTCTGTTATGTAGCGCTCCTTGAACCTCGCCCACTTCTTCGGGTCGTGGGCGTACCACTTCCTCAGGCTGTCGCTGGGGGCGATCTCGCTCATCCATATCTCTGCGTTAAGCGTCGTCTTCCTTACGCCCCTGGGCCATAGCCGGTCCACAAGTATGGTGATGCCGTCCGTGATCTCATATTTGGTGTAGACCCTCTTTATTTTCAGCATCGGATCAGCGTCAAATCAAGACTATTCTGCGTCATTATTTAAAACCTTTGCCTCATAGGCGGCAAAAGAATCGCCTCTCCGCACTTTACAGAAAGTATTAAAAAGCAGTATTAATAATATCATTACGTCGGAGATCGGTACAGGTGTTACAATGAGCATCTTTGAAAAACTAGGGAAAGGCCTTGGGATATCATCGAAAAGCATCGATGTTGAGGAATACATGAATGTCGCGGAGATGGACGACGTCGACGTTATGCACGAGCCGGCAGACCACTACGTAAAGCCGGTCGCGCTGCAGCAGCAGGGCGACGTTGAGCTCATAAAGAAGGAGCTGAACTCTAACAACATAATACTGATGAACATATCCGAGATGGCGAAGAGGCCGAACACCCTTAAGGGCGTGATCGACGAGCTGAAGGTCTATGTCGACCGCATGAACGGCGACATCGCCAGGATAGACGAGGACAAGATCCTCCTTACGCCAGGCAAGGTAAAGATAATAAAGACCAAGAGGTCCGCCCAGAGGGGCGCACAGTCAAGGTAAGGTCGCGGCGCTATTCCCTGTCTCTTTGTTCTTTGTGCCTAGGGGATAGCGCGGCCGATATCGCGTTCACCTCCTTCTCTGTGGGCATCGAGCGCCTTATCACGCGCCTGAATGCGCCAGATACCGCGCGCCGGTCCCTTATGTTGGGCCTTTTTTTGACAAGCGAGTCGAAGAGGCCGAGCAGCCTTTCGACGTGCTTTTCGCTGGCGGGGAAGGAGCGCATGAACGCGTAGTCCTTCGAGAACGCCGGCATGGTGAGCTCGTACAGCAGGACCGCGAGCGCATGCGAGATGTTGAGCACAGGGTATTCGCCATTGGCCCCTATGAACACTATCGCGTCGCAGGCGGCCAGCTCCCCCTTTGTCAGGCCGGTGTCCTCCCTGCCCAGCACTATGGAGAGCCTCCTGGAGCGGGCCCAGCCCTTCGAGCCGCGAAGGGAGGAGAGTTCATAGATCCCGTAGAACGCCGCCTCGGACTTCCTCCACAGGCCTGTTGTCCCGACCATGAAGCCCCTTCGCGCCGCGGCGAGGCTCTTGTACGTCCGCGCACCCATAAGTATGCCGACCGCGTGCTTCGAGTACTTTATCGCCTGCTTCCCGGTCGGGTTGCAGCGGGGGCTTACGACAGCGAGGTCGCTCAGCCCGAAGTTCTTCATGACCCTTGCGATGTAGCCGAGGTTGGCCTGGTACTTTGGGCTGACCGCTATGACGCGTATGTGCGCGCCCATCAGAGCACCGCCATAGCGAGCGCGCCGCCGTACACGAGGAGTATTACCGTCAGCGTGTTGACCAGCATGTGCGTCAGTATGCTCGGGTAGAGGGAGCGCGTCCTCTTGAAGGCGTAGCCCGCGACCAGGCCGAACCAGAGCGTCGCCCCGAACTCGATCCATGAGCCGTATGAGAGGTGGAAGAGCGAGAAGACGAGCGCGCTGAGCACTATCCCGATCCTGGGAACCATGAACCCCCTGAAGAGTATCTCCTCGTTTATCGGGGCGATCAGCGCCGCGAACGCCAGCGCGTAGAGCGGGAAGCCGTGGAGAGTCTGCGCCACGTTGCTGCTCAGGTTCAGGCCCAGCAGCGATGAGGCGGCTGCTATGATTAGGATCATCGCGAGGTACGAGAGGAACATGGCGACGCCGTAGAGAAGGTTGATAGGGGTAAGCCGGTCCATGGAGAGCCCGAGCTCGCCGATTATCCCGCGTAGGCTCCTGCGCTTCATGAGCAGGTACGATACGACCATCGAGCTGAAGAGGAAGGAGAGCGCCAGCGTGGATATTACCGATGCCTCGACCGCGCCAATGTACGAGTATGCGGCGAGGAACTGCGGCGCTATGACAAGAGCGGCGAGGAGCAGCGACGCTGAGTAGAACAGCCATCTCGAGCGTGAGGCCACCCGCCTGCGCCCTGCCATCGATCAGCCACCGTTCGCATCGCGCTTTTTGGCGGGCTGCTCGGACCTGCCGGTGAACTCGGTGTAGCCGCACCTGCCGCACGCCAGCCTGTCCTTGTGCGCGCCCATCCTGACCCCGCACTTCGGGCACATCCTGCCCGGCTCGTAGGCCTTGAAGCTCTTCTTGCTCTCTTTTTTGTCAGCCATCGTATCGCCTACGCCTTGTCGCCTGCCTCCTTGGGCTTCTCGTCCTTCGCCGCTTCATGCTTGCCCGGCTTTGGCGCCTTCGCCTTCTCCCCCTTGGATGCGCCCGCCTCGATGAGCCCCAGGCGCTTGAGTATGTGCTTGCTCTCGAACCTCATCAGCGCCTCCTTTGTCTCGTACGCGTGCGCTATTCCCCTGCTGGTCCTCGAGCCGTACTGGCTGTCTATCCTTACGACGACCATCAGCTCTGGGCTTATGCCGTTGCTTTTGCACAGCTCCGCCCTGACCTCGTCCGACCTCGGGCTTGATTCGCTCACGACCACGAACTCCAACTCCTTCCTTCCCATAACCTTGTTCTCCCTGCTCGAAAGCACCTTAACATCCATATCAACCACTCAGAACCCTTGAGAGCGCCTTCCTTCCCATCGCCTCCATGACCTCGACCTCCCCCCCCGCGATCACCTTGCCGCGCAGCTCCTCCGGGATCGGTATCTCGTACATCTCGTAAGTCTCGGCGTCCATGAGCTGCACGTTCGCGTCTGTGACGGACACGACCTGCGCCTTCCTCTTCGTTATGACGGGCACCTCGACATCGCCGCCGCTCGGCTTGAGGAGTACCTTCTTCTGGCCGTCGAATATCCCTATGGCGGTGATCCGCATCTTGGCGGATCCGTGCTTGCCGGGGGAGCTCGTCTCTATGTCGACGACCTTGCACGCCACGCCGTCTATGAGTATGAACCTCCCCACCTTTATGTCCTTTGCCGATGCGAACTGTATCTCGCCCTCGCTCATCAAAATACCTCTGTAAGAAACTTAGGACTATCTTACCTTCAGCTATATATAACTTACCCGCTGTCTCGCTTCTGGCGTCGGTGGGGCTCAAAACCTGAAGTCGTTCAGGTCCAGCGATGCAGCCCTCTCCCTCATCTCCGGGGCGGTGGCCCTCTCGCGCTCGCGCCTTGCGTTGGCGCCGATCTGCGACTTGACGCCGGCGACTATGGACATGACCCTTATGTCGTCCTTCATCTCTGGCTCGAGCTTCGCGCCGAATATGACGTTGGCGTCGTCCGCAAGCCCCCCTGTGACGCCCTCGCCTATCTTCGTAGCCTCCTGAATCGTCAGGCCGTTGCCGCCGGTCACGTGGACCAGCGCGCGCCTTGCGTCGGTCAGGTCTACATCGAGAAGCGGGTGCGTTATCGTGGAGCGGACAGCCCTCTCTACCTTGTCCGGGCCGCTGCCGCTGCCTATGTTTATGACCGCCGTGCCCGCGCCCCCGAGTATGGTGCGGACGTCCGCGAAGTCGAGGTTTATCAGGCTAGGCATTGTTATCGTGTCCGCTATCCCCCTGACCGCGTTGCAGGCGATGCTGTCTATCAGTTCGAACGCCTTCTCCATCGGTAGGTTTGGCGCGTATGAGAGCACCTTGTCGTTCTGTATGACTATGGTCGTGTCGGCCGCCTTGGTTAGCTGCTCTATGCCGAAATCGGCCTTCTGCATGCGGCTTCTCTCGAGCGAGAACGGATATGTCACGAACGCCACCGTGAGTATGCCCTCCTCCCTTGCGAGCTCTGCGACGAGCGGAGCTGCGCCCTGGCCAGACCCTCCGCCCATGCCGGCCGCTATGAACAGCATGTTGTACCCCGATATCGCGTTCCTGAGATCCTCCCTGCTCTGCTCCGCCGCCTTTAGGCCTATCTCCGGGAATCCGCCTGCGCCGAGCCCCTTTGTCAGCGCGGCGCCGAGAAGTATCTTCTTGTGGGCGTTGACTATGCCCAGGTGCTTTGCGTCGGTGTTCGCCGCTATCGTGTGCGCACTGGTTATCCCTGTGTTGTAGAGTCTGCTTGCAAGGTTGCATCCCTGCCCCCCAAGCCCTATTACCGCCAATTTCGGCACGAAGCCTTCGAATTCATTCATCATAGCACCTTTAATGGATTGAGAAAGAGATAGAAAGATAAAAATAAAAGGGGGTAGGGTAAGCACCCTACCCTGTTTCTCATTACCCGACCATCTCCAGGTCGCCGTAGGACGCCTGCTGCTTCTGTTCGCCGAGGTGCCCGACTATGCTGGAGCCCTTGACACCGGTCACTATGGCGACTATCTCAAGCTGGTCCTCGTACCCTGGCACAAGGCGCGCGCCCCACTTGATGTTAGACTTGGGGTCCATCTGCTCTGTTATAATCTCGCCCGCGTGGATCGCGTCCCCTATGGTCATCGTGGCGCCCCCGGATATGTGGATTATCGCGCCGGATGCACCCTCGAAGTTGACGTCGAGCAGCCTGTTCTTCAGTACCGATTCTGCCGCAGAGTCGACCTTGTTGGTCCCCTTGCCGCTTCCAACAGCTATGAAGCCCACGTCGCCGTTGCCCATTATCGCGCGCACGTCCGCAAAGTCTATGTTGATCAGGCTTGGCTGAGTTATCGTCCATACGAGCCCCCCTATCGCCTTCGCGAGCACCGAGTCTGCAAGCGCGAACGCCTCCTTCATCGGCAGGTTCGGAACCAGCTTCACCAGCGTGTTGTTGTCCAGTATTATCACGCTGTCCGCATGCTTCCTCAACGCCTGGATTCCCTCCTCAGCCTTTACCTTCCTTATGCGCTCCAGGTCGAACGGGTATGTGACCATCGCGACCACTATCGCTCCCTGCTCCTTAGCGATCTGCGCCGCGACCTGTATCGCGCCCGTTCCTGAACCGCCTCCCATTCCTGCGCACAGGAACACCAGCTGTGCGCCAGAGAATGCGCTCTCTATAAGGTTCCTATCGAGCTCGGCCGCCTTGCGCCCCACATTCGGGTCGCCGCCTGCTCCGAGCCCGTTCGTCAATGAGCGCCCGATAAGTACCTTCTTTATTCGGTCGTCAAGAAGCTTGAAGTGCTGCGCGTCCGTGTTCACCGCAACGAAGTCTGTTCCCTTCACGCCGAACTTTAGCAGACGGTCTATCATGTTGCCGCCCGCTCCGCCGAAACCCGCTGTCACTATCTTTATCTGTGCGGAGCTGTACGGCTCCTGGTTGCTACTCTTTTGTCCGAAAACGTCGTTCACTAGGTCGTCCATCTGAATCGCCTAGTTATCGTTCAACTGAAAAGCTTTAAAAAGATTCTGTTTGGGTGCGAATATAGGCATACATCGATGCATGATGGAGAGGCGGCCTCGGACAGGGCGCGCCTGTCGACGAAGATCCCAGGGATCGGCGTGATTGGGGGATAGGTTGCATCGCGGCTGGCGGCGCGCGAGCCTACTAGCTCGAAAGCTCGTACGTGCCGATCATGTGGCCGGACTGGTCGACGACAGCATAGAGGGAGTAGTTGGCGTTTGTTGCGCGGTACCTGACAAGCCACGAGTTCGTCAGGTTTATCCCGAGGGGGGTGTAGCTCGCGTTTACGTCGGGCAGGAACCTCGCGGTCACAATGGTGTTGTAATAACCGAACCTGCCGACGTAGCTTCGTATCGGCGTCACGTTAGATGCGTACGACCGCGCTATCGCGATCTCGGGGGAGCTTATAACGTAGGTGGGCGCGCCGGTTATACCGTAGACGTTGCAGCCTGTTGTGTAGAGGTTGTCGAGGCTCGGGACCAGGCCAGTTGCGGGATAGTCGAACGCCTCGATGAGAAGCGTCGGGCAGGGGCGGCTGCCGTTGTAGACTATGCTGAAGACCATGTACCAGCTCCTGTTCTCCAGCGTCGAGTTCGAATGGTACACCTCGGTTATGTTGGCAGACGGGTTGCTAGCCTTCAGGTCGTTTATGATCAGCTGCTCCGACTGCGGGTAAGTGAGCTGGCTCGGGCGCGCCTTGTGGAGCGCGAGCAGGGCGATCCCAGCGAGCGCCACCACAACCACAGCCACTATGCCTGCCTTCAACAAAAGATCCATGGACTATCTTCTCAGAAAAGAATTATAAAGTGCTATCTCGTGCGCTCCGATTCCTCGGACAGGAACAACAGCACCGCCTTCTCGATGAGGAGCTTGTTCCTCGCCTGCTCCCACACCACGCTCTGCGGACCATCAATCACCTCCGCGGTTATCTCCTCGCCCCTGTGCGCAGGAAGTGGGTGCATGACGAGCGCGCCGCTCTTCGCGTTAGAGAGGGCCGCGGAGTTGAGCTGGTATGGCATGAGCGCGGACCTGCGCCTCTCTGCGCTGGCCTCCTCACCCATGCTCACGAACGTGTCCGTGTATACGGCATCGGCGCCGTCAAGGCCCTCCTCCATGGACTCTGAAACGTAGACTCGCCCGTATTCCCTGGCCTTGTTGAAGCACTGCGCCCTCGGCTTCCAGTCCCTCGGCCCCACCAGCGAGACCTCTGCGCCGAGCTTCGTGCAGGTCAGCATGAGGGAGTTGGCGGTGTTCGCCGCTATGTCTCCGAGGAACGCTATCCTCCTGCCTTTCAGGTCGCCGAGCCTCTTGTAGAGCGTGTACGTGTCTGCGAGCGCCTGCGTGGGGTGCTCCAGCTCGGTCAGCGCGTTTATGACCGGCACGCCGGCGCTCTCGGCCATCTTAAGCAGCGAATCGTGGCTGTTCGTCCTGACCGCGATGAAGTCGCAGTAGAGGCTCAGTATCCTTGCCGTGTCTGAAAGCTCCTCCCCTCGCGAGAGCTGCGAGCTCTTCGCATCGACGTATATCGGCATGCCGCCCAGCTGCGCTACGGCAACCTCGAAAGAGACGCGCGTCCTGGTCGACGGTTCTGTGAACAGCAGCGCAACGGTCGAGTGCTCCCTGAGCGAGAGCCGCTCCTTGTTGGCGACAAGCCTGTCGGCTAGCGAGAATATCCCCTTTATCTCGTCCCTGTCGAGATCGCCGGAGCTTATCAGGTTCAATGGATCAACCGAATATGGATCCGAAGCCGGTGTTCGCCTTCTCCTTTTCCTCCTGTATAGACCTGATGACCCTCCCCTCGTCCTGGGGATCGGCCCTCTTCACGCCATTGAAACTGTTCTTGAAGACAATCTCCGCGCCGTCGAAGAACAGGTCCGGCGCGTTTATGTAGAGGTAGAAGTCGCCTGAGAGCGATAGGTTCCGCCCCTCGATCACGCTGTACTCCTGCCTCGAGAATATGGTGCCGAGCGCCTTGTCCTCCGACAGCTTCCTCTGCGACTCCTTGATCGTGCTCTGGCGCAAGGCCTCCTCCTCGGGGGCGGCGCCCTTGCGCTCCGGCGGAAAAAGGGTGGGATCCATGTAAGGGTCGTACTCCAGCCTTTTCTTCAGCCGCGCGATCTCCTCCTTACAACAGACATAGACGCGCTCCGTGCCAACACCTATTCCAGGCGTGCGTTTATTGCGCCCTCGCGGCCCGGCCTGTTCACTACGACCGCCTTGCCCAGCTCGGTGCTTATGACCGAGCCCTTCGTTATTATGCTCTGACGGGCGAAGTTCCTGTTGTCTGGCGATTCAAGCACCCCGGTTATCTTCGCCTTCTTGTAGCCCTCCTTCGTGAGGAGGTTGGCGAAGAGCGCCTTCTTCAGCTTAATGCCGAGGACGCCGCCGCGCCTGCGGACCGGCGATACGATGTTGGAATCGGAGAGCTTAGTCGCCGAGAAGTAGTTCCCGACCTCGCTGCGCCTCCTGTCCCTGAACTTCAGCCTGCGGCGGCCGTTGCCCGAGTTCTTGGTGTCGGGCTTGCCGTGCAGCTGCACTCCAAATTGGCTCATGAAAATCACTGACAAATAGCAGTATTATTGCAGCAGATAAGTTATTATATGTAGGCATGGATCGCTGCCGTTGGGAATCCGACAGGGAGTGGGGCGCCAGATGATGGCCGGGCTCATCCGGTGCCAAGGCTCGGCGCTCGACCCGCATGCGCCAGCCTTCCCCTCAGTTCGAGAAGGAATCCGATGTGCTCCATTATTGCCCTCAGCCTCTTGACCTTTGATTTCCTGCCGGCGCCTATGCCCGACTCCTCCTTCCACGTTATGGGTATCTGGAGTATCCTGTATCTTTTCCGCTCCGATATCAGCAGGAATTCCGTGTCGAAGACCCACTCCGCGCTTTTGGTCATCGGTATCACATCGGTTGCGACCCTCCTGTTGATCGCCTTGAACCCGCACTGGAAGTCCGTGATGGTGGTGTTGAAGAGTATTTTGGCGAGCGTGATGTAGCCCTTGGAGAGCAGCAGCCTGATGGGGCTCCTCCTCGTCCTCGAGCGGGCAAGGTACCTGTTCCCGATCACTATGTCGTAGCCCTCGCTTATGCCGGAGAAAAGCCTCTTCATGGAGGATATGCCGGTCGCGAGGTCGGCGTCGCAGTACGCGTATATGTCCGCGTCGTACTTCGTCCAGCAGTGCCTGAGCGCGTTGCCGCGGCCCTTTTGCTTCAGGAACACATATCCGACATTTGGGTACCTTCTTGTCAGCGCCATGGAGACCTCGGCCGTCCTGTCGTTCGAGGCGTTGTCCGCTATCAGTATCTTCCACCGCTCCGCCACGTTTTTTGACATGTAGCCGACCAGCCTTGCGATGGACCTCTCTAGGATCTCCTCCTCGTTGTAGACCGGAACGACCAGGAGGATGGTTTTCTTGCGGGGATCGTTGCGGGTCAAACCCATTACACCCTTGACAGGTTCCTCTTGAGCAGGAGGGCGCTGCCGTTGTATGCATAGACGGAATAGCTCCCGTTAAATTCTACCCTGCCATCCGAGTATGTGGCGCCGGTTATGTTCAGGAAGTTCTGCACCTGGTTACCGTAGAATGCGTTAAGGCTTATGTACGGGTTGAAATCGACAAGTATGTAGTCGGGCTCGAAGCCCATGCCCCACACCTGCGGGTGCGGCGCACTGTTCTGCACAAGAGCATAACCGCCGTAGTCGCTCGGCAGCGGCTCTATGTATTGCCTCCTGAAAAGGTGGGGTATGGCAAAGCCGGGCGCCATTAGGGAGGCGTTGGCAGGCACCGCCTTCACTATCGAGTCCAGCGCTGCTATCTGGGGTCTGACCGTTGAGTTGACGCTGAACAGGAAATCCTGCGAGAGGTTGTTGACGTTCTTCGAACGGACAAAATACGGGGAGATGATGAATAGCAGAAGCGAGAGCGCTATTATCGATCCCGCTATGTACCGGTGGTACCTGTGGGTGTCCCTGAAGACGTGGCGCAGAATCCAGTTCCTGTTCTCATTTATCGCCTTCATTGAAAGTATCGTCGCGACAACTATGCCACCAAGCGCGTAGCTGAAGTACTGGTTCCATATGAATATGAACTCCACAGTCTTCACAACGAATATCTCAGCGAGCCATGGGGCTATGAATAGGGCCGTAGCAACAGGGTCGAACAGCGCCGCTACGCCGAACCCGAGGAGTACCAGCGCGAGCGCGTACAGCAGATAGCCGCCAAGCATGTAATAGGCTGAGGAGAAGGAGGTTCCGGAGCCGCCTAGGCTGCTTATCTGGCCCCCGAGAAACGGCATGACCTCGCTCATGAGCGGGAGGGAGGGGTATGCGTTAGACGCATAGGAGCTTACCAGGCTGCTCACGACAAATCCGTAGAAGCCCAGCACCGCCAATGACATGATTATTGTCGCTGTTGAGTACAAAAGCCACCTCCTTCTCTCGGCTCCGTGCTCCCTGAACAGCGCGTAGAATACCAGGCCGGCCCCTAGCGCCAGCGCGACGATCGGCGCCACATCTATTGCGCCGAGCAGCAGCAGCAACGAGATCGCGAACAGCACCGGCCTGTTCTTTGCGGCGAAGTAGAAGGTGAGTATAACGAACAGCGGAAGGAACATCTCAGAGTGGAAGTCGAAAACCATCATGCCGTGCATGCCTGGATTGAGGAGGAAGGCTGCCCCCAGCATGAGCGCTATTTTCTCGCTCTTGAGCAGATCCCTCGCCACGAGGAACACCACAACGCCGGTAAGCGACAGTATGATGGCCTGGAGCAGCAGGAGTGTTATCGCCGACTGCCAGATTGCGAAGAATGGGAGCAGCAGAATCGAGTCAGGGGTTATGTGGTTTGAGAATATGAGGTATTGCAGGCCGTGCAGCGTGCCGGCATAATGGATGTGCTGGTACATGTCGAACGCATAACCGCCCACGTCGAGGTACTCGTGGTATGTGTTGTAGGCGTTTACCGCAAACATCGTCCAGTATATTATGCTCACCAATGCAAGCCCCGCAATGGCTAGGAGGTATTTATCATTGGGCAGTTTCCTGATTTCCATGCTCCGCACGACGGTTTTAAGTTAAGATGCGCACCCTCCACTTTTATCTCTTTCGCTATCGGGTCGTTGGTTTGGCCGGCGGAATAATCGGAAGGTATAAAATCCGCCGGTCTCATTAGTATCGGGTCGGTTCGATGAGGGTCCTGGTTCATGGCTTCGCTGAGAATGAGCTGATAATAGAGGGGCTGGAGCAGAATGTAGGGAAATCGAACGTTGATCTTTTTGTGCCACCGCTGTTCGGGAAGAATGCAAGGAGGGAGTACAGACCTGACGATGTTGACAGGTACGACCTTATCGTATTCGGATACGGCAGCTTCTTCGACAAGGATTTTGGCCGCATACTGGGGAGGAAGACGGGCGCTACAAAGATATACGTTGACACGGTGGACAGCTTTTTCGTAAGGAGGATCTACACCCACCCCGAGATAAGCTATTATTTCAAGAGGGAGCTTTGCAGCACGATGGGGATCGCGGAAGCCATTGAATGGTCCATAAGGTTTGCGTATGGCGATTATCTCTATACGCCGTTGAAGCTATCAGGGTCTGTAAGCGGCGCCGGGGGGTATTGGCATCCGATGAACCTCCCTTACAGGATCGCCGTTGCGAATGGAGGTAAGCTTCGCCCGTTCCCCCTTATGGTGCACACCCCGAATAGGCGGATCGGCCTGGGGAAAAGGGACATAGACCTGAGCTTCACCCTGAAGCTGAACACGATCGCGGACAGGGCGAGGGTATTCAACTATCTGCACGAGCTTAGGGAGCACTACCCAAAAAGCAGTATACTGATAGGGAGAGGGGACCTTGAGAAGGGCAAATATTATGAGGTTCTTGCAAGGTCGAAGAGCAGCATATCCGTAAGGGGCTACGGCTATGATACCTGGAGGTACTGGGAGATCCCCGCCTTCGGTAGCGCATTGGTCTCGCAGAGGAGCCCCTTGATCATACCGAACAACTTTGTCGACGGGGAGTCAGCGCTCTTCTTCGGGAATGAAGAGGAGCTCAGGATTAAATTCAGGAGATATGTGGCAAAGTCGGACGAATGGATGGAGATTGCGAGGAACGGCAATGGGCTGTTCCGCAAGCACCATACTCCCCAGAAAAGGGTGCGGGAGTTGATACTGGACCAAATAAAAGTATAGTCTGGGGCGTGTTACGTTCTGCTTTCCTTGAAACCGGCGTTCATGCCGATTTATAGTAGTTCCTGCCCAGTTCATGCCTTCTATTCAGGAGGAGGATCCAAAGGACCCTGATTACGGCAGAAGGCGGTCTGTAGAATGTATATTCGCGCGACTGAAGGAAACATTCAAATGACGAAGAACAGGTTTATTGGACTGGGGAAGATCAAAATGTTTGTCTATTCCTGCATCCTTGCGTGCCTGATAGAATTTCTTCTGTAAAATGAGGGGGCTAAAATGAGAGGTATGATTGGTTTAGCGATAAACATGTAAATGCCAATTTCCTACGTCAATACAACAAAGGAAGGTTTAAAGATTTAAGACCCTCAAGTATAAAGGCAGGAAGCCGGGCATTGCGCTGTTATTCGAACTTTTAAATGCGCAATATCGCGAGGACCATGGCGCTTCATAATGAAAAACTTACTACTCGTGACTAACAACCTGTACCAGCCAAGAGGGGGCGAGATATGGGCGCTGAAGCTTTCCGAGGCATTGAAAGACAGATTCAGCACCAAAATA
Organism: Microcaldota archaeon; assembly: GCA_021792295.1. Classification (GTDB taxonomy): domain Archaea; phylum Micrarchaeota; class Micrarchaeia; order Micrarchaeales; family Micrarchaeaceae; genus JAJYUY01. The sequence continues at coordinate 12,411 of JAJYUY010000007.1, forward strand.
CTCTTCCCTAATCCAGCTGCAACCTCAAAAGGCGCAAATGAAATGAGCATGATGCGCGGAGTTTGCTACATAGAGGTGAGGGGAAAGTTGTTCAGGTCAAGAGTCGCAGGAACGCAGTACGATTTCTTTATGCCATCCCTTTCAGGATTATTGAGAATCTCCTCCTCAGTGTCAAAAGCAGACGTCGTGTACTGCATAAGCTCGAACCCCCTAATGATATCTGTTATCATAATGCTCTCCAAACTGTACAAAAAGAGGATAATATATGGGATACACAACCCCCTCTTCTCTACGATAGCAGAGGGAAAAGATATATCTACATTGGCGAGATTCATAAGCAAGGCCATGTTGGCCAAAGTGGACGCATTCCACGCCCTGAACTTATACGACTATAGAATCGCATTGCGCAAGTTCCCAAAGGTGAAGGCGTACCTCATTCCCAACTTCCTGCCGAAGACCGTCAGCGCAAAGGCGATAACAGTCAACCGCAAAAGATTCACAGTTCTGTTCGTTGGGAAACTGCTGAAGAGGGAAAAAGGCATTGACTTCCTCTCCGAGATAATAAAGCTGGTGTTGAACAAGAATGAGGATATCCACTTTCGCATAATAGGTTCGGATGGCGATTCAGAGGAGTTGCTGAAGTCGCTTGAAGAAAGATATCCAAAGAATGTTGAGGTGTTGGGCTTCATAGATAAGAACAGGCTGGCAAGGCAGTACGCAAGCGCGGATCTGTTCGTTCTCACTTCAAGAAAGGAGACATTCGGTCTCGCGCTCCTCGAGGCGCAGAGCCACGGAATTCCAGCAGTAAGTTTTGATTCAGGTGGCCCAACTGACATAGTAATAGAGGGCTTTCAAGGTAGAATAATCAAGAAGTTTGACACAGAAGGCTTTGCAGCTGCAGTGTTGGAGTATTACAAGAAGTGGCAGGACAAAGAAAGGTATTTAAGACTAAAAAGAGAGATAAATAAAGAGATAAACACAAGATATGGGCGAGGCCGAATTATACCTAAGTTATTCCACTTGTTGATTGAAGATTAAGGAGGAGAGAGAGCAAGAATAATAAATCTTCCCATTATGAATTGTTGGTAATCGCATGAAAGTTGTAATCTTGGCTGGCGGGTATGGGACCCGGTTAAGCGAATTGACTTCGTCAACGCCAAAGCCACTAGTGGAAATAAATGGGAAGCCACTTATATGGTATATAATGAATCTGTATTCCAGCTACGGCTTCAACGACTTCATAATAGCTTGCGGATATAAAGAAGAAAAAATAATGCAGTATTTTGCCGACCTGCCATCCATACTAAACGATTTTACAGTAGATGTGGCAAACAATAAAATCGATATATTAAATGATAGAAGGCCGAAATGGAAAGTCACACTTATAGACACCGGCCTCGATACCATGACAGGCGGAAGGATAAAAAGACTTGCTAAGTACATAGATTCTAACACCTTTATGCTTACCTATGGGGATGGAGTATCCGATGTAAACCTGAACGACCTGCTTAATTTTCATAGATCACACGGAAAGAAGGCAACAATAACTGCTGTAAGAATGCCTAGGTGGGGTGTCCTTAATCTCGAAGATAACGGAAAAGTTGCTTCGTTTCAAGAAAAGCGCATAGACCACAGTCCCTTCATAAACGGCGGGTTCATGGTACTGTCTAAGGAAGTCGTGAACTATATCAAAGACGATTCCGAACCATTCGAGACATATACGATGCAGAAGCTTACAAACGAGGGGGAGCTATACGCCTTCAGGCATGAGGGGTTCTGGAAGGCAGTGGACAATATAAGAGACAGGCAGGAACTAGAGGAGTACTACAAACTTAAGTTCGCCACTTCTTAAAAATCTATAAAGTAGGTTACGTATTCTCATTGATTACATGAAAAACGTAATACTACCATTAGGTAGTCTTGACTTCCTTTCCCCTACTTATGGCGTATAACGCAACATACTTTATCTTCTCTTTTGAGTCCTTATAGGTTTTGCACAGGTCGCCAAGAATGTTGGAATCGTTTTCCAACATGACCGTCTTTTGAAGTTGGATGGAAAACGATAACAATTTTTACCCAAGTTTTAAAATAGTGGAAGTTGTATTACTTTTCGTGGTTGTTATACATGGTAAAACACATTAATGAAATACTTTTAGTACCCCAGGATAATCTTTTAGGGGATAAGGTCTTTGAAATTGGCAGCGCAATGCGCGGCTATGAGGTTGCCAGGCCTTTTATCCTGCTTAGAGACAGCCTTAGAAAGATGGGTTACGAACTGATGACCATAGACCGATCTAAGAATCCTGAGAATGCATTTGCAGTTGTATTCTTCGAGACGCCCAGAAAGCGCGACAGATACTACAGGTTCTGCATGAGGAACAGCATGCGGGATAAGATGTACATATACGCAGGGGAGCCAAAGGCGACATATCCACTTAATTACGATGTTTCGAAGCATAAAGGCTTCAAAGGGATTCTTACTTTTGATACAGATTTAGTCGACAATAAGAAATACTTTAGAGTGGATTACACTATTCCGATAGAGTACGGTGATAAGATAATTTCTCCGAAAAAAACGTTTAGAAAAAAGAAGCTCCTGTGTTCCATATCATCAAACAAGTTCTCTTCTTATGCACATGAACTTTATTCTGAGAGGATAAAGGCAGTAAGGTTTATGGAAAAATACCACATTAAAGACTTTGATTTGTATGGTATGGGATGGGATAAGCCAGTAGTGCATTATAAGTGGGCAAGTGCGGTCAAACTGAATGGCGCAATATGGACTTTTTGGCCAGATTTAGTGAAAATCAGATCGTTTCCTTCATACAGAGGTACTGTTAGAAATAAGGCGGAGACCTTACCGGAATATAAATTCGCAATAGCTTATGAGAATTGCATTATGCCTGGCTACATAAGCGAAAAGATACTAGAGACCATGCTTTATGGCTGCGTACCAATATATCTTGGGGACCCTGACGTCGAGAAGAGGATACCTAGAAACTGTTTTATAGACAAACGCGAGTATCCGACCTATGAATCATTGTATGGTTATATATCTGAGATAGGTAGGGAAGACCACGAGAAGTATTTATTGAATATAGAGAAATTCCTCAACAGCAAAAAGGTTTATCCATTTACGGTCGATGCGTTTATTGAAAGCTTTAAGAAGATGCTCGGTATATGAATACATAAGTTATAAGTTAAATGGATGGGAAACATTTGTGATTATTTATTTTTTAAATGTAACTATCCAACTAGATGAGTGAAGTGAAAAGATGGGGAAGTTAGGTCTTAAGATCTACAATGATAGTAGGATATTTGGAGTATTTAACATTCAGATAGCAAATTCCCTTGGCGAAAAATAATGAACGTTAGTGACTATATTGTTGAATACTTAATCGGGAGAGGAGTAACACATGGATATTTTCTTATTGGAGGAACGCTAGGTTGGATTTCGGATGCATGTTATAGAAAAGGACTTACGCTCCATACAATGCATCATGAACAAGCTGCTGCATTTGCTGCAGAGGCACAAGCAGCAATCACAAAGAATATTGGGCTTGCTATGGCTACTAGCGGGCCAGGAGCTACAAATTTGATTACTGGAGTGGCCAGTTCGTATTTTGGGTCATATCCGGTTTTATTCATTACAGGACAGGTTAATACATCAGAATCAAACATATCTGGTAAGAGAAGGCAGGTGGGATTTCAGGAAACTGATATAGTATCGCTTGTGAAACCAATAACTAAATATTCAAAAAAGGTAATATCCCCTAACACGATTGTTTATGATTTAGAAAAGGCTATATTTATAGCTACGAATAAACGAATGGGCCCCACATTATTGGATATCCCAATAGATGTAGCCAAGGCAGAAATAAATCTAGAAAATATCGGGCATTTTATAGGCTCGGAGGAGTACAGAAGGCTCAATGATAAAACTACCATAAGTGCTTCTATATTAGAAAAGGTGGTAGCGGAGTTAAACAATTCTAAAAGGCCAGTAATTTTGATTGGTCATGGAGTAAAATTATCACGTGCAGAAAGAAACACGAAAAAGCTTATTGAAATTACAAATATACCTTTCGTTACTTCTTTACTTGGCACCGATTCAATTCCATCAAGCCATCCACTTTGTTTTGGATTTATAGGAACTTATGGCCAAAGATATTCCAACTTTACTCTTGCAAATGCCGATTTGATTTTGGTTCTTGGAGCGAGATTGGATACTAGGCAGATTGGAGTCCAATCAAAGATGTTTGCGCCAGTGGCGAGGATAATCCATGTTGATATAGATAGGACAGAGCTCGGGGAATCAGTAAATGAGTGGCTATCTATCGAGTCGGACATTAACGATTTTTTGATTGAGCTTATACCTCGCTTACACTCAATAAAGGTAAATAAGCGCCAAGAGTGGACTGATTACCTCAAATCGCTGAAGGGCAAATATGGTAAGATTAAACAGAACATTGAAGCAGAGCAGATAGACCCGGTGGAGGCGATTAAGTTGCTTTCTGAAAAACACAAGGAGGGAGACATTATTACTGTTGATGTCGGTTCGCATCAGATGTGGTTTGCACAAGGGTGGATTAGCAAATATAGGCAGTACATTCTGACGAATGGTGGGATGGCACCTATGGGGTGCGCTTTACCAGCAGCTATTGGTGCTTCGCTAACAAGAGATAAATGTCCGGTTTTAGTTGTTACCGGGGATGGCAGCTTACAGATAAATATTCAGGAGTTTCAGACAGTGGTGAGAAACAAGCTTCCCGTAAAGATTGTTGTTTTTAATAATAACGCATTGGGTATGCTTACCCAGTTTCAGGAAGAGAATTTTGAAGGGAGAAATGTTGGAAGTACTCCTGCTGGAGGTTATGACTCGCCAGATTTTGTAAAAGTAGCAAAAGCATATGGATTAGCGGCCGATTCAGTTAAGATAAAGAGTGATTTGAAGAGAAAAATTAATTGGCTAATGCGTCAAAAAGGTCCGTCTTTGCTTGATATCAGCATACCGGTAAGTTATCTTGTCTTGCCAAAGTCAAGCTACAATAGACCTGTGCAGGATATGGCCCCTTTCATAGACAGAGACGAGTATAAAAAAGCTCTAAAATATATAAAATAGAGGGAAAAGGCGAGGTGGTTAAATGAAGGGATCTCTTGTTTATATTATAATATCCAACTACCAAGGATTGACAAATCAGTATAAAGATAAGCCATTGATTCAGGCTTGCCTGGATAATTTGTTAACAAAAACAAAGTATTCAAATTATAAGGTAGTGATAGGTGATGATAAATCAACTGATGGCAGTGTTTCATTCATAAAAAAAACTTATCCGGATATTGGCGTGGTAGTTGATCCTTATGGATGGAATTCGGCAAGGGCTAATAACAATGCAATAAGAAGTATTCGAGAACCATTTGATTTTGTTCTTCTAATGAACAATGATGTGATGGTCACAGATGGTACATGGTTATCTAGATTGGTTAGTGACGCTGAGAAGAGCAAGGCAGATATAATGGGTTGCAAACTGCTTTATCCTGATGGAAGAGTGCAACATGCAGGTCTTGTCACACGTTTTCCTCCATATTGCGTAGGTAGAGGTGATAAAGATGGGAAAAGATATTCAAAAATGCATAAGGTAGACGGTGTGGGAGCAGGCTGTATGTTGATTCGTAGAAACGCAATTAAAAAGATAGGTTTGTTAAACGAGATTTATAATTTTGGGCCTGATGACGTAGAATATTGCATAAAAGCAAATCGGGCAGGTCTGAATGTTGTATATGATGGAAGAGTAAGCATGCTTCATCTTGAAGGTTCATCGACAATAAATGCGAAGACAGTTGATACTAGTTTAACGACTTTTTACTACAGGCAACTTGGTTTTATTCATTTCATGAAAAACAACTTTGGATTATGGCATTTACCGTATCTGTTTTTGTACGAGGTAGGCTACAGTCTCATAAGTGTCGAGGGAAAAGATAGAAAACGAGGGTTTTGGAGTATTAGAATAAAAAATAGGCCATTTAACAGACTTTATCTTACCATGAAGGCCTGGAGGGATTATCTAACAGGTAAATGACAATTTCAGTAGTTGGCTGTCTGTCGACGTAGATCACTCTCACTTCCAGTAATTTGGAAAGTTCAAAGATTTTTTCGGTTGAGGGTTATATGCGCAGGTAAACAGAGGTGATCGAGATTATGGGTTGGATTGATGACTCATCTTCGAGTACCTCTCCTTCAGGAGCTGTATGAGCAGATCGATCCCCTGCCTCTTGCCTCTGTATTTTCTGTATAGCCGCGCTATCTCCGTGTCCCTTTCGAGGTGAAGGAACCTTATTATGCCGATCCTGTTTATTATCCTCGATGCCTCGAAGGTGGCTGCGCTGTCGGGCTCGCTTTTCCATCTCCTCATCCTCTCCAGGTTCTTCATCGCGTTCGGGACGGTGCAGAGCAGCAGCCATGGATCCCTCATCCGTACCGAATACCCGATGTTTATGATGGAGTAGAACACGAAGTAGTCCAGGTCGCTTATCTCCTGCTCTGGCCGCCTCCTTGAAACGAGCTCGTATATGGAGAGCCATCCGCCGACCAGCCTGCCGGCCGCCGTCCTCCTTATTTCCCTGTCCTTTGAAAGGGTGAGTTTTGCGAGATAGTCGAGAAGGCGGTCGTTGTAGGCGCTGTAGGAGAGCCTGTCGGTGAACTTGTAGATCTTGGTGTATTCCGCGCCCGCCTTCCCCTTTATCTCCCCCATCTGCTCTGTGTAGTACCTGCCCTCCTCCAGCCTGCCTAGCCTTCCCCTCACTATTGGGGACTCGTGCAGTATCCCGAGGTAGAGCACCCTGTGCCGTTTATACAATTTTATCTGCCAGGTGAAGAATCCGGTTCTCTTCCCCTCCCTCACCTCCTCGTATCTCCGTATCGCGAAGGCGTCGTATATTGTTGTCGATATAAGGCGTTTTATGCCCGATGCGAGCCCCTCGCTAAGCCTTTCGTCGACATCGATATGCAGCACCCATTCGTTGCTGCACCTGCCGAGCCCGTACATCCTAAGGGGCTCCTGGTAGCCCAGCGCAACCGAGCTGCAAACACGCACCTTTTTGTTCTTCCTGGAGTAGTTGAGCATGAGCTCCTTGTCCTTTCTGTCGCTCTGCTCTATTATCACGAACTCGTCGCCGATTCCATTCAGGCTCTCGATCAGCGCTATGGCATTCGTGACGTTGTTGCGAGTCATTATCAAAACAGACAGCCTCTCCGTTGTACCAGCCCCTGGAAGGCATTGTCTTGCAAGTTATAAAAATATGCCATAGGCCGACAGGGTTCGCATGCGGAAATCCATTTATATTTCATGCGCCGCAGTTATGGCGTGGTTTAATGGACATTGAGAAGAAAATCGCTTTTGGTTCCGCTGCCGCAGGGGCCGCGCTGATGGGAGGGAGCATGATGACCGGCAATGTGGACCTGTCGCAGGCTATGGGGGTTGCCGGGCTGCTCGGGTTGTCGTGGGGCGCGAACGTCGGCGTGAAGCATCTGCTTCGCGATGATGGCGCTTTCTCCAAATTCCTAAGGAATTGGTCGGAAAGGGCCAGAAGCAACATACAGGATTGAGCTGCTGGAGCGGTCGGAAGGGCGCCGCTAGAACTCCCGCTTGTGAACCAAGGATAACGCATCATACGCCGAGCCTCGCCTCCAGCCCGGATACGACCTTCATGTTGTCCGGCAGCCGGTACTTAGAGCCAAAGCTGCCAAAAACCGCCTCTATTTTGCCATGCAGGGCTTTATGTCATGGGCGCCGGGAGGGTGCTTGCCTGCGAAACACCCATAGACCCGTATTATATTTTAGTAGCGCCTATGGCCTGGGGGCGAAATCAGAAGTGATTGAGGGACAAGCAGGGACGCATATTGCCGCTACAAGGCTGGCGGCACAAGGCTTAAATAGGCGCGCCAGCTTAATCTCCTCCATTACTACATTCTCTAGGTTCTGAGTAGTAGTACCGAATGAGGTAAAAACCAACGGTGTTATTATGGCGAAATCTTACGTCAAGTTTGAGGTACCCAACGAGGTTGTGTCGAGGACATACGAGGCGCTGCAGTCTGCAAGGCAGTCGGGCCGCATAAGGAAGGGCGCGAACGAGGTCACGAAGAGCGTAGAGAAAGGTCTCGCCTCTTTTGTTGTGATCGCGGGCGACGTGGATCCGGAGGAGGTCGTGATCCACCTGCCAAAGCTGTGCGAGCAGAAGAAGATCGCGTACTCGTACGTGCCGAACAAGCTCGACCTGGGCAAGGCGATCGGCATGAATGTGCCGTGTACGGCGGTTGCGGTCGAGAACGCAGGACAGGCGGAGCACATGATAAAGGATGTCATATCGAAGGTGACCGGGGTCAGCCCGAAGAGGGAGGCGGCTGAGGCGCCCGCTCCTGAGAAGAAGGAGAAGTCCAAGGCGGACGCGGCGAAGAAGGAGGCGAAGAGGGCGGAGAAGCAGCCGAAGCCTGCGGCGCCGGAGCAGAAGGAGAAGGCGAAGGCCGAGGAGGCCAAGTAAGCGCATTGTGGTGTGAATGGCAAACGAGCAGCAGGCGGCGGGCCAGCCTATGTTCTCGGGCTTCCTGGCAGAGGTCGTCAGCGTCAACACGCTCGCCAAGACAGGCATATCTGGCGAGATCTACTCGATATCATGCAAGATACTCGAGGGCAACGATCGAGGGCGCATAATAAGGAGGAACGTGCTTGGGCCCATCAAGATAGGGGACGTTGTAAGGCTGCCGGACACGAGTAGGGAGGCCAAGGAAATAAGGGTGAAGTAGATGGTGAAGTGCAGCGTCTGCTCGAAGGAGATTGGGAAGGGGACCGGCATGATGTACGTGCATAGGACAGGGCACATAAGCTATTTCTGCTCGAACCGGTGCTACAGGAGCGCGATAGTGGTCAAGAGGAAGCTGAACAAGAAGGAGATAGCCCAGATAGCGAAGGCAGGCAAGTAAGACTCTTCAGTAAATGTTGCGCCGTAATGCATAATGAGCTACGGCATTGCATGCGCTACGGGCATTGCATGCGCTACGCCTGGGTTGAGATGGGGGGCTCGCATTTTATGACAGTGCTAGTATCGTGCCTGTCGGCGATCGCGCCGTCCTCGTCGTAGAGGTAGGTCGTCACGCTGACCATGTAGTCCATCGCCCTTATCGCGGGGTTCGTGTAGAGCTTGACCTGCTTCTCTATGCTCTTCACCGGGCTTATTATGCCCACCCTCGTCCTGCCCGTGTGCAGATCCTTGTCGTGCGCGAGCGAGAGGGGCGCATTCGCCGTTATGTCGCACTCGCACCAGTAGTGGTTCCCACCTGATGGCGCGCTGACGCGCAGCCGCATCGTGATCTCGTTCTTCCTGCTCCCAGTCAGCGACTTTGGTTCAAACTCCAGTATGACATTGGAAATGGCCATGCAATCAAGACCCAACTAAATCTCGTTGAAGCTTTAAAAGCCTTGCTGAGGTCCTGGCTGAAGCGGAGATTCCGTGTTGGAGGGTGGAACCGGGCCTTTTTGAGATACTCCGAGGGCGGGACGCGGGATTATTGCGGTTATTGCCTGGTCGGCGGATTGGCTGGCGCCGCCTGTTGCGCGAGATCCATGTAGAAGGTATTTATTACTTGCAAGCCATTCTTAGATCTTGGTGTTTCTGTGGAGATGCTTAACGAGGCGCAGCTCATAGAGAGGGAACTGACCCTCAGGAGCCTTCGCGTGACCAAGGAGGTCATGGAGACGAGGCGCTCCATGGTGAGGTGGATCGCGCTCAGCATTGGCGTCATAAGCCCTGGCGAGTCGCGCCTCAGCGCACTCTCGGTCCTCGACGCGATGCTCCATTTCCAGTTCGTTGAGAGGCGCGATCCCTCTGTTCTGGACATCGCGGCATACATATCAGACCACTGGAGCGCGATGAACGAGAAGACGCTGAGGTATCATCTCCTCCAGCTCAAGAGGATGAACATGGTCGCAAATTCAGAGGGGAGGTACTCGCTCGTGCCCCCGGAGATAGGCGACAAGTATGACTGCGAGGCGTGGATAAGCAGCTACATAGACAGGGAGACAGGGCCGATAAAGGAGAGGGCCATGATGGTGATAAGGGGACTCAGGGGATGATTTTTTGACCGGGAATGGAAAACAGGGAGGGGCTGGCATGTACGCGGCCGTGGCGGCGCTCGCGGTCGTGGTGTTTGTGGTGGCGCTGGTGGCGGCGAGGAGCCTGCAGGGGGGTTCTTACGACATAGCCCTCTCGATGCAGAGAGTGGGCGGCGCTGCTCTTTACCCTTACCAGACCGCCTACTTCTCAGTGAACGTCAGGAACGATGGCGGCAGGAGGGCCACTTCGCTCCCGATAGCGTATTATGTGAACGGGGTGGAGAGGAACTTCACGCACGTAACGCTCGACCCTGGGCATAATGTCACTCTCATGTTCAACTACACCTACACGCGCGGCGGGAGCTACCTCTTCCAGGCGGTCGCGGACCCGGGGAACCTGTGGGATATAAGGAACAGGAGCTCTGCCAGGGCCGGCGTCTATGCGAACGCTACGCAGCCGCAGCCAGCGGACGAGTACGAGTCGATACCGAACCGCAACATAACCTACACAGAGAGCATGAGCGGGATTGGCGCGGGCATATACTCCCTCTCAGCGATAGCGCAGCTCTACAACATAAGCGGCTTCACCAACATAACAGGGCTCTACGGGCCTGTGACGCAGAGGATATACGAGGACATCTACGGCACGATAGCGAACGAAAACATTGCCTATGCGCACTATTCGAACGGGACGAGCGCATACGCCGCATGGATTCAGGGCACCCTCAACCCGGTGTATATTGCGCAGATAGTCGCGAGCTTCAACAGGAACGTAAGGAACGTCAGCAGGGCTGGTGGGGGCATAATCTATTATTCGATGCTCAGCAACAGCGTAAGCCTGTGTGCCACATACAGCGGCGGGTGGACAAAGCTCGTAGAATACAGCGGACTGGGCGGCAACCAGACGTGCGTGGGGCTCGCGCTCTCCACGTACAACGCGACCGAGGGCAACACGCTTGTGGGCCTGATAAGGAGCAATGCGACGCTGGCCAGGTACAGGGCGAGCTTCGGGTACAGCAACAGCAACACCACCCAGGTCGGCGACATGCTCACCTATGACGGAAGGAACCTTACCCTGACGAACCTGTTCCAGAACAATTACGGGCTGTTTGTAAGCGGCGTTGAGAGGTACGCCACGCCGCTGAACCTCTCAGCCCAGAACAGCACCTGCGCAGGGCTTATTTACACCGGCAACGGCACCAGCCTTTGCTCCTACGTGCTCCTGCCGAGGAGCGGGCAATTGAACTACAGCTACTACCTGATAAGGTCGGTGGAGCTGGGACGCGAATATGGGGTAAGCATGTACTCGCTAGTGGCGGCGGCCAACCTGCAGGCTGCGCATTTCAACGCAGGGGAGCTTGTAAGCAGGCTGGGGATAAACCAGACCACGCTCCAGTGGAGTAGCCTGAACCCCAGCACGTGCGCGCTTGAGCAGGGCCCTCTCTCGTGCGGGTTCGACTCATTCAACTACACAAACGACGTTGCCAGGATCAACCTGACCAACAGCGGGGTGGCTGGCATACGGCTCGACAGCGCGGCGTGCGCGGTCGGCGGCGGGTTTGCGGCCGAGGCGCTGAACAGCAGCATAGCGGGCGGCAACACGATATCGCTGTACCTCCAGTGCCACAACATACCCCTGCCGGGATTCGTGGCGCGGACGAGCTACCTGCTCAGCATCAACTACACGGTAGGCGGCACCGCTCATGGGGTCAACGGAACCCTTAACGTGACGAACCTGGACTGAACACGCGGAATCAGTAACCAAAGAGCGCCATTATACGGCGCTTGCTCTCCGCCTTGAGCTTGACGAAGTCGTCCTTTGATGGGCAGACGTACTCCCACAACCCCGCGCCACGGTCCAGGTATTCGAGCAGCACGTCGGTGCTGCGTCGTTTCTCGATCTTGTACTCGCTTATGTACCTTGCGAACTTCCTTAGGTCGATACCCCCATAGAAAACAAGCGTCAACACGTCTATCATGTCCTTCCTCAGCTTCGTGTCGTCGCTCCTGAAATAACCCCAGAGCTTCAGCAGCAGAAGCAGCTCCTTTCTGACAACCTTTATGTCGTCTATGAGCGTGTAGTCGCTCATTATCCTGCTTACCGGAACCGGCAGGGCCTGGTCCGCATAGCCATTTATGAAGAGGTTGACTATAGTTCCGCCCACGACAGAATACTTTATGGGGAGCCCCTCGTACTCGCTTATGCCGTGCCTCCTGAAGAAGTCGAGCCGATCCGGTTCCACCGCTATATCGACGTCCTCACTCTTCTGGGAGTTGACGTACATGTAGACCGCCCATCCGCCTATCAGCACGAAGCCTATCCCTTTGGAGAGCGACCTGAGCACCAAGAGGCTCCGGTCGGTCTTATCGTTGTTCCAGAATTGCTTTTGCATACGCCTCATCTATTTTTTTCTTCGAGCCCTTCAGGAATTCGTACGCGTTCCATGATCGCTCGTTCCATAGATCCACGTAGACCTGGGGCATTGTAACGGACGACCGCTTCAGCGACCCGGATTCTATGCTCTTTTCAAGAACGCTGTCGGGCCTGAGCACGAAAAGGTTGTGCCTCTTCGCCAAGGCGCTGACGTCCCTGGGTGGGAAGCGGCGCTTTATCTCGGCGAGCGCGCTCTCGGTCGCATAAACGTATACGCTTCCGTAATCAGCAGGCGCATCGCCCAAAACGCGTATGTATGCGCTGAAGCACGTGTACGCTATTTCCTGTGGCATCCTGCCCTCGATCTCATCTACGCCCCTCATCTCCACATACGTGCTGTATATGATGTCCCTGTCGAATTTCCTGCTTACCGCCCAGTACGAAAGCAGCTTCTCGAAATTGGTCACCTCGAAGCTCCTTTGGTTTATGCCGGCAGCGCCTACCCTGGCCAGCTCGCGCACGGCCCTGCTCACCGTGTCGGGCGATACGCCGAGCGATCTGGCCAGCTCCCGCTCGACGAACCTGGGTCTCCGGCTTGAGAGCACCCCCTCTGCCAGCGCCCTGTACACCATGCCCAACTTGTTCATAAGTATCATCCGATTTCTAGGTAATGCCTTATTTATATTGTCCGGTATTCTATGGACGATATAAATATAAATAGCTTTTGGAATCGGATATATGCCCTGCAGGGCATGGCCTTCACTTTGCAGCGGCATGAGTGCTGTTCCTCTTCACGAACCTGCCATCGAGCATGCCATATGCGAGTCGGTGCTCCCCGTGCTTTGCGTAAAGCATTGGAACCCCCACGAGCGCACCGCATTTTCCGCATGACATAGGCGGAAGGTCGTCTTTGCCACGGACCTTTGGGTCGTTGTGCAGGGAACTGAAGCGCTCCGGGTAGAATATCCTGTCTATATAGCAGCGCTTGAGCTTCCCGCGGGGCATGTCCTTCTGGTATACGAGCAGCAGCTCGTTGCACGGCGCGCAGTATATGTCGATTAGGCGCGTGTTCCCGCCGCGCGCCCTGCGGTAGCGGTCCCTCCTCAGCCTGTATACCGGCAGGTCCCCCACGATTTTGGTTGTGATGCGGGATTATTAGACCTTCCCTGCAGCGCATGGTTATTAGGTTAAAGCCCCGCAAAGTCTTTCGGTGACGTGCCCTCCGGGAGGGCTCGGCCGTTCTCCGCCTCTATCGGGAGTTTCAGCTCGTTCGCGAGCCTCTGCAGTTCCGTGCGGTCTATGACCCTCTGGAAGTAGAGCTCTGCAAATTTTTCCTGCCCTAGCTGGACCCTTTTGACCCTAAGGGTGATGAGCTGATACATGCCGGTCCTCTTCACCCTTACCTGTATGCTTCCCTCCTTGATAATGCCCTTAGCCCTTTCATCAACTGCCATGCAAACCATCAAATCGCGATACGTGAAACCCGGGAGTGCGCGGTGCCGCGCTACTTGGCCGCCTTCCCCTTGGGCTGGACCTGCGGCTGGTCCCTCCGATCCATCATGCCCCTTATGCCGTCAATCCCGAAGGGCATGGGTATGCTGAATCCCCTGTTCTCCGTGGGTATGAAGACCATGATGTTCTTGCCGGTGGTGCTGATCTCGTACATCATGTTCAGCGCCCTTAGCTGCATCGCGTACGGGTCTGTCTTGTACTTTGCCGACGCCTCGAGCATCTTGTCCGCGGCGAGCGATTCGCTCTCCGCAAGGATGACCCTCGCCTGCTTCTCCCTGTCCGATGTGGCGACCCTGGCCATCGCGTTCTGGAGCTCGTCTGGTATGGTCACGTCCCTTATCTCCACCGAGGTGGCGTCGATCCCCCAGCTCTTTATCCTGTCCTCGATGAGGTCCTTGATGTCCTCCCCTATTATGTCTCTGCCGGCCAGCATGTTAGAGAGCTCGCTCTTGCCTATCACGTCCCGCATCGCGGTCTGCGAGGCGAGGAGCACAGAATCGTAGTAGGACTGCACGTTCAGGACCGCGCTCTGCGTGTCCTTCACCTGCCAGAATAGTATCGCGTCGACGTCTACCGGCACGTTGTCCTTCGTCAGCGTCTTCTCCGCCTTGAACGAAGTGCTGATCACCCTGAGGTCTACCCTGACCGGCGTGGTGTCTATTATCGGCAGTATCAGGTAGAGGCCGGGCCCTATTATCCCGACGTACTTGCCGAGGCGCAGCACCGCCATCCTGTTCCACTCGCTTATCACCCTTATCGACAGCGCAGCGACTATTATCCCTGCTATGATGAACACGATCGCGGCAGATCCCGCACTCCCAGTAAGGTAGTAGGCCGCCAGCGAGAATAGAAGCACTATGATAATGTCCGCGAGCGCCGCGGCCCCTGCCGAGTAGTTTTTTATCTTAGGGCTGTTGTCTGCCAATAAAACACCCTTTTATATCACTCGCTGTTTTCTTATGCTTTTCGGATGGATGCGCCCGTCCATTCCTGCATAGCGGTCCACATCAGGCTTTAAAATCTTCGATCCCATTTAAAGGCGATGGAGGTAAGCTCGCCGGTAGTCGCCCACCTGGCCGCGCTACTCGCCAGGCTCTTCTCTGGCCTCGGCATCGCGATCGGGCAGAATGCTGCCATCATGATCGCGCTGATCGTCTTCTTCGTGATCCTCTCCATAATAGTCAGCGCTGCCTCCTACCTGCTAGGCTGGGTCGAGCGGAAGTTCATAGGGAGGGCGCAGGCCAGGCATGGCCCCACATACGTAGGCAGGTTCGGGTTTCTGCAGAACCTCGCCGACCTTGTCAAGCTGCTCGCAAAGGAGTTTATAGTGCCGGACAGGGCCGACAGGCCCCTCTTCCAGATGGTACTGCCGGTCGTGGTTGCGATCGAGATACTGGTGCTTGTTTTCATACCCATGGCGCCCGGCTTCATAGGGATCAGCACTCCGATAGGGATGTTCGCCGTGTTCGTGCTTCTCTCGTTCTCGCCGCTGCTGCTCTTCCTGGCGGGATGGACGAGCGGCAACAAGTTCGGGTCGATAAGCGCGCAGAGGTCGGTCGTGATGATGGTGAGCTACGAGATACCGATGTTCATCGTCATCGCCTCGGTTGCGGCGGTGTCGGGGGGCTTCGGCTTCCTCTCGGTCGTTGGCTCGCAGGCGCACCTTTGGAACGTGGTGCGCATGCCGATAGGCTTCGCCGTGTTCTTCGTGGCGCTGCTCGCAGAGCTCGAGAGGGGCCCATTCGACCTGCGCGAGGCGGACAGCGAGCTGATATCAGGCTGGCTGACCGACGTCAACGCCCCATACTACGCGCTTGCGCTGCTCCTCGACTACACGAGGATGTTCCTCGGGGCGCTGCTCATCTCTGTGATGTTCCTGGGGGGCTGGCTGGGGCTGCCCTTGATACCCCCCATCGTGACGCTGCTCGTGAAGGTTGCGCTCGTGAGCCTGTTCATAATGCTTGTGCGCGTAACCGTTGTCAGGATGCGGATAGACAGGGTCATACGGCTGGGGTGGGTCTACCTCACCCCACTTGCTGCGCTGAGCCTGCTGCTCACATTTATAATTTTTGTCAGGTAATTGTTTGGTGGTCGTGCTTATGAGGGGGGCGGGATAGGATGGTGGTAAGGTCGCTTATGAGGGTGGCAAAGCAGTTGGTTGAGAGGCCGTTCACGCTCGAATACCCGGAGGAGAGGGAGTCGATAGCTGACAACTATCGAGGGATACACAAGCTTGACATGAAGACCTGCATAAGCTGCTCCGCCTGCGCGCTCATATGCCCGAACAGCACGATAACCATGGTGGACACCGAGACCGAGAGGGGGACGAAGAGGATGCCCGAGATCAACCTCGACCGCTGCCTCTTCTGCGACCTGTGCGCAGAGGTCTGCCCGCCGAAGTGCCTGGTGCTGACAAAGGACTACAGCTTCGAGGCGCTCGACCGGAGGGACTACATAAAGCGCCCGGAGGAGCTGGACTAGATGGGGGGTATCATGCTGGAGTACGCTGTGTTCTGGGCTATCGCCGCTGCGCTGGGCGTGTCGATGCTGTTCGTGTTCAGGTCTAGGAACATGCTGCATGTGATGATCGGCTTCTCGCTGGTATTTGTCGTTGGAGCGGTTGTGTTCTTCATGCTGAACCTGCCCCTGCTCGCGCTCCTGCAGCTTTTCATAATGGTCGGGGGGGTCTCGACGTACGTGTTTGTCGGGGTGTCTTCGGAGAGCCTGTCCGGTTTCAGGCACACGAGCATCGGCCTGCTCGCGCTGCTCATGGCGCTGCTGATCGCGATGCCCCTATACAGGATAGGCGGGCTCCAGATAGGGAGCGGGGCGAACACGCTGTCCAACGGGATAATCGCCGCATCGATGGGATCCGATATGGGACTTTTCTACATGATAGCGCTGATGCTTTTCGGGATCGGGGTCGGCTCGATCATAATAATGAGGAGGCGGGCCGGATGATCGCTGCGATATACTTTGTTGCCCTCTCTTTCGCCGCCCTCGGGGCGGGGATGGCGGGGGTTGCGGCGTCGAGGCACTTCCTCATAATCATGCTGTCGGTAGAGATAGCGATGACCGGCTCCATGATGCTCGCCGCGGCATCGTTCAGGTA
>JAJYUY010000031.1 GCA_021792295.1 Microcaldota archaeon
CAATAGTCGATGTCGTTTGTCATCGACGTGACATTGTGCCAGCGATGAATATTTATACCTTGTGGAGCGGGGGCATACCTTGAAGCGCATCGCCCGATGCAGGGATTGAACCGAGGGAGAGGTTAGCTCACGCCCTTAAGTTTCGGATATATGCAGGCCGGATCCGATGCGAGAGGATCCCCCGAATGCGCGTACGCCCGCGCCCTGCTCCCCCCGCACACCTGCTTGAACTCGCACTCGTTGCAATAGCCCCCAAGGTTCCTGCCCCTTATGTTTCTGAGCACCTGGTTGTTCCTATAAACATCTACAATGTCGTCACTTGCCACATTGCCGAGAGCGAGGGGTATGAACCCCCCTGGATAGATGGCACCGTCATGCGCCACGAACACTATGCCATCCCCGTCCAGCGTGCCCCTCGGCGCTATGCTCGGAGGGTTCGGGGGGGCACCCTCGAGGCGCTCCAACTCTGCGCTTAGCCTAGAGTAGAGCACGTCGTTCCAATAATCTCGGCTCACGCGCTCCATTGCGACCCTCCTTATGAACGGACCCTCGATCAGGCGGATCAGGATCCCGTAGCGCGACGCGTCGTAGAGGAAGTTGCACACGGTCTCGTACTCATGTTGGGATATGTCCTCCAGCTCCGCCCCCCTGCCGGTCTTTATAAGGAAGAAAACCTCCCACGTCCTTACGCCAAGGCCCCTTATCGTATGGAATATGCCCGCCAGCTCGCTGATGTTGCTCCTCATGACCGTAGTGTTGACCTGTATATTCAGCCCGAGTCGAACGGCGTCGGATATGGCCGTGAGCGTGCGGTCGAAGGTGCCAGCTACGGCGCGTATGCGGTCGTGGGTCTCAGCTGTTGCGCCGTCGAGACTTATCGATATCGAGCTGACGCCACTGTCACGCAGACGCTCCATGCTTCTTTGAGTGAGCAGCTCGGACACGGCGGGCGAGACCGCGCACTTTACGCCGATCTTTCTGGCGTGTTCGAGCAGTAGGAAAAGGTCCTTGCGCATTAGGGGGTCACCTCCGGTGAGTATCATGACGGGTGCCGGCGAGCCGAAAGCGGCGACCATGTCTATCAGTTTTATCCCATCGTCTGTATTCAGCTCCCCAGGAAGGGGCTCGCGTATCGCGGATGCCCTGCAGTGCCTGCACGCAAGCATGCATGACCTTGTGGTCTCCCAGAATACGAGGACCGGCTTCTCCGAGAAGTCCGCGTGCCTTTTGTCGTGCATCATACCCATCGTTTGGATCAAAAGATACTTATTGCCCCGCCAGCGATTCTAGGACCTTCGCTGCCGTAAGCTCGCCATGCCTTATGCAGTCGGGTATCCCCACCCCGTTGTAGGCGGATCCCGTCAGGTATATGCCAGGCAGCTTTTCCATCGCAGCGTTCAGCAGGGCCATTCTCTCCATATGGCCAATATTGTACTGGGGCAGAGCGCGCTCATGCCTGTAGACCCTTTCCATCACCGGCTCTGCCGATATGCTAAGTATTGATCGCAGATCCTCCTTTACCATCGAGAATATCTCGCTGTCGCCCCTTTTCACAACGTCGTCCGCGCCGGCCCTGCCGATGAAGCATCGGAGCATTACCTTATCGTCTGGCGAATGCGACGGCCACTTCGACGAAACCCATGTGCAGGCGGTTATGCTCACTCTCTCGGATGGCGCGACCAGGAATCCAGATCCGTCAAGGCCTTGTGGCAGGTCTGGGCGGTTGTATGCGAGCGATACGGTTGCGCTGGAGGCATAGGGTATGCCATTGAGTATCGAGGATGCGTCAGGGCTCAGCGAAGAGAGCAGGTCAGCGGACACGTAGGCGGGGGTGGCCAGGACCAGCACGTCAACGTTTAGTTTTTTGCCGTTGTGCAGTCCGATAGAGTACCCGCCACTCTTCCCCCTTCGCGCATTGATCCTTACAGCAGGCGAGCCCTTGAGTATCGATGTCCCTTCGCCGTCGAGCTTGGACTCGAGCGCAGACACCATTACAGAGAGCCCTCCCCGAAGAGACATGAACGCGCTGCCTTTGCCGGCATTTGTGCCGTTGTTGCGGCGCCGGTCTGCCAGCGTACCGAGGATCAGGCTGCGGTGCTCCCTCTCCAGGCGCTCCAGCTGCGGGAAGTTGGATCTCACGCTCAACCGCTCTGCATCGCCAGCGTATATGCCCGCCATCAGCGGCTTTGCGACCCTCTCGAGTGCCTCTCTGCCGAGCCTGCGCCTAGTGAATTCCGCGAGCGATTCGTCGCCATCGGCGATGCGCGACGGTATGAATATGTCCATCAGCATCCGCGCCTTGCCCCACGGCGTGAACAGGCTGTTGGACAGGAACGGCATGACTTTCGTGGGGATGGACGAAGCCATCCCCTCCGGGAGAGGGCGCAGCTTCCCCGAATGGAGTATGTAGATCTTGGATTTGCTCGCATTTGAACCGATAAGCGACTCTGATAGGCCAAGCTGCTTGCACAGCTCAACCGCATTGGGTTTAAGCGCCAGGAACGAGTCCGGCCCCGCCTCCACCACGAGCCCGTCGACCAGCTCGGTCTGGATACGGCCTCCGAGCCGCTTGGCGCCGTCTATGACGATGCATTTAATGTCTGCGCTGGAGACTGCCGCGTTCCGCTTTAGGAAGTATGCGGTGGACAGGCCTGATATCCCCCCACCGACGACCGCTATACTGACGCGCATAGGTAAGCCCTGAAATACTTTGGTGGGTACCATATAAATACCGCTCGCCGTTCTCCAAAGATTTGACAAAAGGAAAACGCCGCGACCGAAAGAGAATTAGCTATTACTGAGGGAATGTATTGTGGTAAAATGGTCAACAAAGCGGATGTTGTGAGCGCGCTGAAGAACTGCGTGGACCCTGAGCTGGGCAGCAACATAGTGGACATAGGGCTCATATACAACATAAGGATCGCAGGCAGCGACGTCAAGCTCAGCCTCACCATGACCTCGCCCATGTGCCCCGTAACCAGCCTGATAATGGCGGACGCGCAGCTAAGGCTGGAAGCGATAACAGGCATTGGCAAGGTGGAGGTCGAGCTGGTCTGGGACCCGCTGTGGAGCCCAGAGATGATGAGCGAGGAGCTCAGGTACACCAGCTAGTACATCGCTGTTTCGTCGGCGCGTTTGTATTCCACGAGCTCCTTGTTTTTGAACCAAACCGCTATCTCCCTGTCGGCCGTTTTCTTGTCCTCCGATGCGTGGACCAGGTTCCTTATCGGGCGCTTACCGTCGTCTGCGAACTGGTACGAGTCGCTACAGTACATGCCCCTCAGCGACGATGGGTCCGCCCTCTTCGGCTCTGTTGCACCGGTCAGCTTCCTAACTATCGATATCGCCTCGTTGCCCTCTATGACCATCGGCACGACCGGCCCGCTGACAAGATATTCTATGAGGAAGTTGCGTATCCTCATCCCGATCTCTAGGGCGGTATCGTTGAGCGGGGTTCCCTTCTCCTTGTACGAGGCGATGGTCTTGTTGCCGACCGACACCATCCACTCCCTGTCCTCGATGTAGTGCTCGCCGGCAATTTTCCTGTCGGCCTTCACTATCTTTATCGCGACGACCTTGAGCCCAGCATCCTCGATCTTCGATATTATTCTGCCCACTAGCGACCTGTATACACCGTCAGGCTTGACCAGCAGCAACGTTCTTTCGATCATGCAATCACTATCAACATTCATTCTTTATTAAAGGTTTTTAAGCCCTAGGATGGTCTCTCTGATTTGCTTCACGTCATCTGCTTTTTGCTGTTGTTTGAACAATACAGTTATAGCAACATCCACTTCCATGCAGGTATAACGTTTATCACTTTTCCCTCGGTTTTTATCTCCCTTTCCTCGTTGAAGGTTAAAATAGACAATCTGTTGCAATTAAGCACATCAGACCCCCTCAGCAGAGACTTAGTTTCCCTTTCGTAGGTTTCGGGTTTATTTAGGGAATAACAAACCTGGATCAGCTCTTTGACGTTCTTGCCGTCTTGGATAACAAAATCTATTTCATAGCCCTGAGCGAGGTAATAAGAGATTTTGAGGTTTCTCCTCGACAATTCTACAAAAACTTGGTTTTCGAGTCTCTTCGACATGTCCTGGTCTGCGAATCGCATTAGCCCCGAGTCGGGAAGGTAAAGCTTTGGCTTTGTGTTTCTCTCCTTGGGCTTCCTTGAGTATGGGTAAAGAAAGAAGAATAGGAAGATGCTCTGGGCCTTCTCCAGATATTTGAAGGCGCTTTGCTGAGATATGCTTATTCCCTGCGATAAAAGCCAATTGGTCATCGTTCTTGCTGAGACAACCCTACATGTTGAGCCTATCATGCCGTTTATGAATGCCTTCAAGACCGCGCTTTTCCTTATGCTGTATTTCTCTATCAGATCCCTTTGTAAGACCGTCTCATAAAGCTCGTTCATCAGGAGTGTTTTCAGGTCTTTCGTGTCAGCGGCAACGACAAGTGGATAGCCCCCAAATTTTAAGAACTCTTCAAAGCCTGAGACAAGAAGGCCGGTGCTTCTTGCGCTCATATACTTTTCATGATCAAGCTTTTTGGCGTTACAGAATTCTTTGAATGAATATGGCAGCACTAGCGTATTGATGGAGCGACCTCTCAGCTCACTGGGCAATTTATCTGTGGACAGGTCGGATGTGGAGCCGGAAACAACTATCCTGTAAAGGTGCTGGTCGAACAGCGTCCTGAGCCACCTTCCCCAACTCGGGAAATTTTGAACCTCGTCGATGAATAAATAAATGTCCTTGTCTTTATCCGGAGAATAGACCCTAAAAATGGCTCTTTCTAGGTCGTCAAGATCATCGGTTTGTATGCCCTCGAAATCGAGATCCTCCCCGTTTATGAATACCTTGTTGCTGTCAGGCAGGTCGATCTGGTTTTTATAAAACAGCATAAGGAATGTCTTGCCGGCCCTTCTGGGGCCTATTATCGAATTTATGAAGTTTCCTTTCGGCATCTCTATGTCCCTAGCTAGCAAGACAAGCCCCTTTCCGTAGCCCTTGTACCTCGCTATTGCGTTG
The DNA here is from genome assembly GCA_021792295.1 of Microcaldota archaeon. Lineage (GTDB taxonomy): Archaea > Micrarchaeota > Micrarchaeia > Micrarchaeales > Micrarchaeaceae > JAJYUY01. The sequence goes on from JAJYUY010000031.1 coordinate 5,031, forward strand.
TCGACGTTCACTGTTAGACATTTGGTGAGAATCTATTTAAATCTATCTATTACTAGTAGATAAATTACTATATATAAGATATTACAAAAATATTAAAACTCAGTAGTTGGCCAACTGTCGACGTAAATGACCCTCACTTCCGCTAATGCGAAAGGTTGATAGATTTTTCCATTGATAGAAGAATCGGCGGCAGTAATCCTGTTGACGACCAATTGCAGGAGTAGACGTCTACAAACGTTAGCGGAACTGCTGCCGAGAAGCGGCAGCAGCGACCAGTCCGCCGAGATAATTCAATGAACCTATTGAAGAGAAAGAATAAGAAGGATGGTGGCAGGAACGCGTTCCAGAAGGTAACGTGAGTTTTGAGCGGAATCCTGAAAAGGGCCTCCCTTTTGGGACACAACACGAAGCTGGTCACTGATACCGCTGCTGTTATGGTAAAGGCGGCCGCATCGCACAGCGGTGTTCATGCTGCAAGGAAGAGGATGAAGAAAGGAAAGTCACGACGGCGGATCGATGGGGTACTCGAGGCACTTGACCTGAAGAAGGTTGAGGATGGGATAAACGTATTTCTTAGCAGATGTCAAGAAGAACCTTCGTTGCAAAGTTCTTGACGTCTCAATGGACATCCACCAGATCCCGTACCATGGCGGACCGTACGAAAGCAAGGAGGAGATAACAGGAGGCCAACCAAAGGAAGGAACGACTAAATTCCACGCGATGGCGACCGCGTATATCATCGGAAAAGGAGGAAAACGATTTACGATGGCGATAAAGTTCGTGCCGCGTGGCATGTCAATGAGAGGAATTGTCCCGGACCTCCTTGAGCTGCTGCGAAAATGCGGCATACGAGTAAGAATGCTCCTCCTCGACAGGGGATTCTATTCTATAGACGTCGTAAAACTACTCATGCGGTTCAACATCGGGTTCATCATCCCGATG
>JAJYUY010000008.1 GCA_021792295.1 Microcaldota archaeon
GTTTATCGAGTGCACCAGCCTCCCCCTCAGCGCCGCCTCCGCGTCCATCAGCGCTGACTTGAACTTGTTCAGGCTCGCGACCTGCGCCCTCCTCTTCCCCACCTTTTCCTCCATCTCCGCGATGTGCGCCAGCTCCCTCGTCTTCGAGTCTATGTCGTCGGCGAGCCTCTTCAGGTACGCCTTGCCTGCCCTCAGCCTCTCCTCTGCCCCTTTAAGCTCCTCCCTCCCCCTGACGAACTCGCCGCTGAGCCTCTCTATCTCGGGCTCGCTCACCCTCATCCCCTCCAGCTTGCGCTCACGCTCGGCGATATCGCCGCCGGCAGCGCCTATCTCGCCCAAGTACCTCTCCCTCCTCTTTATCGCGTCGAGCTCGGTCTCGACGCGCCTGATGCCATCGGCCGCCGCCTCCAGCGCAGCCGACGTCATTTCCATCCTCGCGGCCGTCTCCTTGTGCGATGCCCTTACCTGTTCCGCCTCCAGATCCAGCCTGGCAACCCTCTCCTTTAACACATCATACTCCTTCACCCGCTCCGCCATCGCACGCAGCCGGTCGCATTCCGTGCCGAGCCTTTTCAAATCGGATTCCATAGACTCCATATCCTTCTTCAACACCGTCATCCTTGCGCCCGCCTCCTCCATGCGCGCCCTCTTTTCGCCGATTAGCCTCGCCTTTGTCGCCTCGTCGAGCTCGGTCCCGCACACCGGGCATTTGCTTATGTGGCGCTCCAGCTCCTTGAGGGCGCGCTCCGCCTCCTGCCTGCTCCCAAGCGCCGCGGAAGATTCGGCCCGCGCCCTGTCGATGCGCTCCTGGATATGCCTAAGCTCTGATTCCGCCACGCTTACCGGCTGTTTTTCCAGCTCTGCGCGCCCCTTCTCCATCTCCGCCATGCTCTTCCTGCCGTGCCCTAGCTCTGCCTCCATCTGCGCCAGCCTCCTCAGCATTGTAGAGCTTTCTTCCCCAAGCCGCTTCGCCTCCTTCGATAGTTTCTCCCGCTCCTTTATGGCAAGGTCGCGCCTCCTCGCCGCCTCTTCAGCGCTTCCCCGCTCCATTATCTTCGCCAGCTCCGCCTTGAGCGTCTCCACCCGGCTTTTCATCGCCCTTATCTCGCCGGCCAGCCTGTCCCTCTCGTCGCGCTGCCTCTTCGCCGATTCAAGCCTCTCCTCCAGCCCCTTCAGCGCCTCCCTCCTGGCGCGGTTCAGCGTTTCCGCCTCCTCCTCCTCTTTCTCGAGCCCGGCGCGCTCCTTCACGAGCCTCTCAAGCTCGCCCTTGCGCTGCCCAGCGTCCATCTGCGCGATCGCCTGCTCCTCCCCCTTTATCATGTTCCTTAGGTTGTTGACCAGCGAGGTTGCGTTCTCCTCCGCTCTCGCGAAGCTGTCCAGCCCAAGCATCTCATCTATCTGGCGCTTCCTATCCCCCTTAGCGAGCTCGAGGAAGTAGTCGAGCCTGTTCTGCTCCGCGTATATGGCCCTCGAGAAGGTGTCGTAATCGGTCTTGAGCACAGCCTCTATCTCCTCGTTCACGCGCTCGGTCTGCGTCTGCAGGTACGCCCCGTTCTTCTCCAGCCTGGAGGTCGTGCTCTCCTTCCTGGAGATCCTCCTGGTCACCGTGTATCTGTCGCTGCCGACGCTGAAGTGCAGCCTCACCTCCGCGTGGTCCGCGCTGTTTTTCGATATGAGGTCCTTCGTCGACACCCTCTTGTGCGCGAGCGCGGGAAAGGTGCCGAACAGACCGAACGAGACCGCGTCCATGACCGAGCTCTTGCCAGACCCCATGACCCCTATGAGCACGTTGACCCCGCTCCTGAAGTCCATCACCGTCTCCCTGTGCGTCTTCCAGTTCGAGAGCTCTATGGAGGAGATCACGCATTCACATCTAAAAATGAAGAAACAGTATTTATCGGCAGCAAAGCTTAAATATTATATCCGACGCAGACTTTTCAGTGATTTTGTGAGCGCGACGATAGTCAGAACGGCAGCCAATGGCGTGGATTTCTGCACAGCCCAGAACCTCATAAGGGAGAACCTCGAAAGGCAAGGGGAGGGTTTCAGGTTCGCCACCAACAGGGAAGTTGACGCGATACTCCTCGGGGCGCAGTACAGATCGTTCTCTGCAGTTTTCCCGTGCTGGACAGGGACTGGAGTGCTCTACGAGGCACCAGGCAAGAAGTTCGGGAGCACGGTAGAGTACATATCCAAGCCCAACAAGCCCCTGTCGTACTTCAGGGAGCACCCAGAGCAGTGTTATAAGGTCGTGGTCGAGGTGCCAAAGAGGTTCCAGGGGATGAAGAACACGGCGATTGCACTGGAGCACCCGGACTGGGAACTGGAAAGGAAAGGCAACATTTACATATTCAAGATAGACTCACACCACCGCCGCCCTATTCGGGTTATAAAAAATTTTCCTGAGGTTAGCGTATGGAAATACTTTAATGATGAAGATGAGGGAGTTGATGATGAATTTAATGATGAATTTAATGATGAAGATGAGGGAATTGATGATGAAGATAAGGGAATTGATGATGAAGATAAGGGAATTAATGATGAATATAAGGGAGTAGGTATGCCGACAGGCCCCAACGCTTTCCCCGGAGAAGGCAGATACATCCATAGGGAGGCTTGCCATGCATGGGTAGGGCCTGTAGTCCGCAACGACTCAGATGGCATATTCGACGCACGTCATGACATCATTATGTTCTGGTCGCCCGACGCACATCTCGGGGTGTTGGGAATGGGAAGCTGGAGAGGAGCGGCCGCGCTGCAAAATAGTTCCATTGTACCGCAGAACCGACAGTCTAGCGTAGAGGTGCAGAGCCAGAAAGCGGCCGCGCCGCAAAATGGCGTCGTAATAAACGGCATTACCCTATCTCCAGAGGAGGTCAAGGTATTGCAGGATGAGCACGCGGTCCTGGCCGGGACGGTTAACCCGAAACTCATAGAGGAGTACGGGAAGCTTCTCAGGAAGTTTGAACAGCAAGCATAAGAATCCGAGAGACCGGTCTTTTACCCTGGGAAAACTGCGCAGGATCTCTAAGACAGAGAGCGGCGCGATAGGGCTCATGCCGGGAAGCTGTCCAGACAAGAGCGTTTGTTTGGTTGGCCATGGGGATGGGCAAGCTGGGGCAGCCATAGCCGAGGGCATAGGGCCGAGGCGCCGGGCAGGATAAGCTTGCCAGAATTCCGAGATTCGTACGTTCGAGATCAGGAGCGCGTAGCGATTGCGCTGGTCAGAGGAGGGTCTCCTCCTCCACCTCGACCTCCCCCACACTGTCGAGGCCCTTGAGCCTCTCCTCTATCTTCGAGGAACCGGATTCCTCATCGTTGAACTTGAACGCGGCCCTGATTATCTTTATGCCGAACGCGAGATCCTCGGTCCTGACGTCCTGGGGGCCCATTCCCTTCACCTGCTCGAGCGCCTTGTCGAGCATCTCCTCCTTGGGGTAGATCTTGAATACGGCTATTACGTTCGACATTCAAGGGCCCTCGAAGCCGCACTCGGCGCACCTGTAAGTGTTCGAGATCTCCCTGCAGTGCCTGCCCCTTATTATCTCCCCCTTGCCGCAAGAGGGGCACTTGAACTCTGTGTACTCATTCGTCAGGTGCCCGCACGATACGCATTTCTTTCCTGGTAGTGTTGCTATAGACTCACCTTTGCTATTCCGCAATTAATTATGTCCGTTAACTACTAATTACCTTCTTTTCCGTCCAGCCCCTCGCGCGACCCCCTTCTCGATCCTGGAGAGCCTCTGCAGCTGCATTGCGACGAACCCGACAACGATCACGAGGACCGCGGTAAGCAGCAGCACCAGCATTATGAGCACCTGCACCTCCCCCGTAAGCACCGCCAGCCTCTGCGAGAGCTGCGCCATCACGGCGGTTTCACTCTCCGGCGCCGCCGTCGTGTTCTGCGATATCAGCCTGGTGTCGAGGCTCATCCTCTGCGCAAGCTCCGCAATCTCATAGGCCTGCTGCGCGTAGAGCATGGCGTTGCTGCTGTTCGATACGCCCGACTGGTACACATAGAACATCGCCTCCTTGGCGAACTCGGACGGCCATGCGCCGTAGGTTGCGTTCCGCGCCATCGCCTCCGCCTCAGAATCGAGCGTGCTGACATTCTTCCCGTTCATGCCGATGCTGTTCGAGAATACGATCGCGTAATCAGCGTCGAGTATCGCCGCCCCGTATTCACCCCTCGCATAGGCCTGCTGCGCTGTCGCGTAGTACATACCGGGGTAAGCGCTCGCCTCCGCCACCCGCCTCTCCGCCAGCCTGCCGAGCGCTGCGGACATGTCCAGCTGTGTCGCGTTGCCCGTGTAGCTGTAGTTGTACAGGAACTGGGCGGCCCCGCACCACCCTCCGGCCTCACCCGACTGGTACAGGCCTGTCAGCACGCCGTCCGTTGTCACGCCGCTCTCGTTGTACGCGGACAGGGTGCTGTTTATCGTGTAGTTGCCCCACAGCTGCCTGAGCTCGCCGTTGATTATGTATTCGTAGTTCGACCTGGTCAGGTTGGGCGCGGTGAGGTTGCCGCAATAGGCCTGCACAGAGCGCATGCTCGCAAGCGCGCCGCCCCTGCTCGCGTTGTAGCTGCCGAAGTAGTCGGCGTTTATAAGGTTGATGAACGAGATGTCGGCAGCAGTGTAATAATACCCTCTGGTGAACAGGCTCATGCTCTGTCCCTCCGCGCTCCTGAGCTGGGATACGACGCCAGAGAATAGGGGGCTTGCCGCAAGCACCCCTATCGATCCCTGCGCCTCGCTTATCGTGTACCTTGTAAGGTTCCCGAACGGGCCTATGCTGCATCCGTTCGAGCAGGAGACGTTCGCTGCTGGCAGTGAGGCCATGCTGTAGTTGCCGACCAGCTCGACCTTGGTTTCGTTGCCGATGCCGGTGAATGAGCTGTTGGTCGCATAGGCGAGTGCCTGCGCGACGCTGCGCACCTGCACTACAGGTATGTTGTACTCGTCCTGCGCTATGAGGTAGAGGCTGCTCTCCATGGCAGAGCCTGCGTACGGCACAAGGACGAACCTTAGCTTGTCGCCTGCGGCCGCCCCAACCTTGTCCACCACCCCGCCAATCTCCCCGATACTCCCGTCACTCGAGACGGTGCCGGTTATGGTAAAGTCGTTCCTGAGATGCACGTGCTCTATCGCCGCTATCGCGATGATGCTCATTGCGGCCCCTGCGCTTGGCCCGGACACGTTGGCGCCGTTGTCCATTATTGCGTATGTGAAGTCATACCGGCTGAAGTTGACGCCAGCGTATTGCGCTGCGTACTCCGCTGCCGTATAGGCGGACGCGAGCGTGGAATCGGCAACGTTGGCCGGTTCCGAGAACCCGACAGTGCCGTTGCCCGTGCTCACGTTGACCGATATTTTTGTTATGCTCCCGCTGTTGTTGTAAAGTATGACCGCCGGCGCGTTTATCGACGCGCTGCCGACCAATGCGGCATTTGCAACGGATGTTCCTGCGATCGAAAACAGCAGCATGGCCACGACAATGTAACGGTTCTCCATCTAATCAGCTATCTTTCTTATGTGACATCCTCCCACCGATAAATCGTGTGGGCTTCCCAAGTGAACATGGATATATATCATGGAACAAAAAGGAATATATATGTTTATGAAAAAATCCTATCATACGGCGGGACACGCCGAAATTCACGCTCAGGGAGATTTTGTAAGACCTCAAGTCCATGAGGCAATTTTCGCTGAACTGAGAACATACCAAATGAAACATGGTGTGATGCCATTATCTCCCGAATGGAAAAAGGGAATTTTCCCAGATGAAGATACGTCTGATGATTCCGGGCTATTTATGTGGCTCGCTCTCATCCCACCTCTGAAGGATATGGGATTTCCCGCTCGCATTGTTAAGAAATCATGAAATAAGGGGCTTCGCCCCTTATGAACCCCTTGCACGACCGGCTCCCTCCCCCGACTACGTCGGGGGTATCCGTCGCCGGTCGATAATTGCAGCGCAGTTCACCTAGTTGAAGAGCCTCTGTTGATTCACCACCATAGACACATCCTGCCTTCTGATGTAGTCGATTATTTTCTTCTCGCCTACCGGTCCGACACTGGTGTTGCTGTATTGGTATCCCCAGAAACTTCCCCTTGGATAAAGTTTCCTGAATCCGGGAATTTTTTCGAATATCACCGATGCAGAATGACTCTTCAGTATCTGGATGACTTGTATCGCAGAGAGTGTGTTCGGCACGTTTAGGAGCATGTGCACATGGTCAAATTTTTCACCGAATGAGAACTCCTTTATGGTGATTCCATACTTTGCGGCCGCCTCTTCTATTGCAGCCTTCGTCACAATTCTGTTGTATTCCTTCTTGAAGTTCTTTTTCCGTTTCTTCGTCACAAAGACCACATGTTCCCACTGGTACTGCCACTGCTTCTCTGCCCTTTGCCAGAGTCCGACCGGACCCTTTATATCCCTTGCATTCGCTATGCTATTCATATAGTCACGTCGGCGGCAGAACTTCAGGCGGTGTTGAACCCACCGCACACTGCCGTCACGTAAAACTCAATCGGAAAGGATAAGATTATTAGGTCGCAACGCAACTCAACCCCCGACGAGGTCGGGGGAATCCTCTAGGTATTCAGATTACCTGAGGCGAGGGTTATTTGGCGTTCAAAGGCTTTCAGCCCATATGGCGCAGATTATTCTGCCGGCTTTTCCTTCACTCGCGATGGCGGAACAGCTTCGAGAAAAGCGTCTCGTAGAAGCCGCTTATTCTTGATAGGTAGAATCTCTCGACAAGTCCCGGGTTTCTTATGTAATTCGCCTTGGGCCCCCCCAGTATGCGCTGCGCCGCCTCCGGGATCTTCTCCTCCGGCTCGACTACGCACATCGCGCTTACATCGACAGGTATGGGGCTGTAGTCGGGCAGCAGCACCGGGGTTCCCAAGGCGAGGCTCTCCAGCGCTATCAGGCTGAGACCCTCCCTTTCCGACATGTGCAGCAGCAGAGAGGACTCCTTGATGCGCCTGTAGAGGCGCCTCTTGTCCTTGTAGAAGCCCCTGAACTCGACAACGCTCTGCAGGGACATGCGCCTTATCATCCTCCTTATCCTGCTCTCTTCAGGACCCTCCCCTATAAGGACGCCCCTGACTCTTGAGGCCTTGTTCAGCCTCTTCAGCGCGAGCAGCCACTTGTCTATGCGCTTCTCCTTTATCATCCTGCCCGCGAATATTATCTGCTTTTTCTGCCTTGGTTCGCACAGGCCTCGCATGAGCACGTCGTCAATGACCGGCGAGAATGTTGTTATCCTGCCCCTTTCTATGCCGAGCCCGCGCAGGTCCGCCTCTGTCTTGCTCGCGTTCGATATGTAGTGCGAGGCGCCCTTCAGGCAGAAGTTGGCGTAATGGAATGCCAGCAGTCCGGGGACTGCGCCTATGTACGTGGTCCAATACCCCCTGTCCCAGACCTCGTGCGTGTCGACGATAAGCCTGCATCCGGCGAGCGCGCAGTAGAGCCTGAGCAGAGGCAGGTGCAGTATCGGAAACTCGTTAGCCTGTATCACGTCGAACCTGTATCTGAATATCCTCAGCATGCCGGCCGCGAAGACCAGCGCCTCCCTTATCGACCTGCGGTGGTGCCGGTAGAATTTCTCCTTCGTTATCGGGTGGAAGGTATGGTAGTGTATGCCCTTGCTCGCGAACTCAGGCTTCATGCCTGGCCACCTGAACGAGAAGAAGTGCACCTCGTGCGCCACTGCGAGCGCCTCCGCCTCCGCCCTCTCGAGAGTCTCCAGCCCCCCCACATTCCACGGATATGCCGCATCGGACACGAAAGCTATGCGCATGACTGATTAAACAGAGCGATTGTATTTAAAGCTTCTAGAATCCGGCCGCGCGATCAGGGTTGCGCGATTTTCGGTCATTTATACAGCGCCCTTTTTATGCTTTGCATAATATATTAGGTAAGCACGGCGGAGACGGGCCGGTGCATGTTCGTCGGTGGGTTGGCGTGGCGCATGGCAAGAAACACGAGAGCTTGGGGGGCAACGTGATACCGCTAAATTACAACATCTTCATCGACACGGACTTCAAGAGATTCAGGTACAGCGGACGCGAGAGGATAAGGGTCAGGGTCGCAAGGCCCACCAGCTCCATACTGCTGAACTCGAAGGAGATAGAGGTAAAGGGTGCATCGGTGCGCTGCAGGGGCAGGGATCACAAGGCAATGGTGTCGCACATAACGAAGAGGCAGCATATCAGGCTATCGCTCGACAGGAAGGTGTCGGGAGAGTGCACGATAGATATTGACTTTGTGGGCACGAACAACGATAAGATGTACGGATTCTACCGGAGCCGGTACAAGTACAACAGTACCCAGGGTTATCTGCTCACCACGCAATTCGAGCCGGTGGACGCGAGGGCGGCCTTCCCATGCTTCGACGAGCCTGCGTTAAAGGCGACTTTCGACCTGACCCTAGTCGTGGACAAGGAGTTTAGCGCGATATCGAACATGCCGGCCATAAGCGAGACCGTTGAGGGAAGAAGGAAGAGGGTCGTGTTCGGGACTACGCCGCGCATGGCCTGCTACACGTTCTACATGGGCGTCGGCAGGTTCGACATAAAAAAAATCAGGGCGGGAGCAAGGCAGATAAGGGGGATAGGCGCGCCCGGCAGAGGCCCGAGCCTGTCGCTTTCGATGGCATATGGCAGGCGCTTCCTGCATTTCTACGAGCGGTACTTCCGCATAAGATACCCGCTGCCGAAGCTGGACCTGATCGCGATACCCGACTTCAGCGTCGGGGCGATGGAGAACTGGGGCGCGATAACGTTCAGGGAGTCGGACATGCTGGGCGACGAGAAGACCGCGTTCATATTCAGGAGGCGCATCGCGCTCGTGGTATCGCACGAGATCAGCCACCAGTGGTTCGGAAATCTGGTCACAATGAAGTGGTGGGACGACCTCTGGCTCAACGAGAGCTTCGCGCGCTTCATGGAATCGCGCTCGATCGACCACGTCTTCCCGTCATGGAAGTTTGGAATGTATGACACAGTATCGAGCGGTGCGATGGGTGCGGACGCGCTCAGGTCGACCCACCCGATATACGTCATGGCGAGCAGCGCTGTCGAGATAAACAATATGCTTGATCCTGCAATAACGTACGACAAGGGGAGCAGCGTGCTGAAGATGCTCGAGGATTACGTCGGCAGGGAGACTTTCAGGAACGGGCTCAACATATACCTGAAAAGGCACATGTACTCGAACGCGTCGAAGGAGGACCTCTGGAACGCGATACGCGACGCTGACGGGAAATCCGGATCGGACGTGCCAAGGGTCGCCAGGGCGTGGATAGAGCAGGCGGGCTACCCTATAGTGGAGGCGGACGGGCCGAGGAACGGGATCGTTAGGCTCAGGCAAAGGAGATTCAGGACGCTCCCAGAAGGCAGGGACAGGGAAACATGGCCCATACCGATACGCTACATGACCAACAAGGGCGAGGGCGTCTTCCTTATGCGGTCCAGGGAGCAGACGCTAAGAGTAAAGGGCGCAGACTTCATAAAGCTGAATCACGGCCAGCGCGGCTTCTACAGGGTATCCTACAGCAAAGACAACCTGGAGCAGCTGGGTCGGCTGATACTCGAGGGTGAGATGGACCCGTTCGATGCGTGGGGCATAGAGAACGACCTTGCCGCAATTTCGAGGGCTGGCGGGCTCAAGGCCGATACGTTTATCGATTTCATAGAGAGCTACTGCATGGATGCGCGCTACCCGCTCAATGTGGCGGTGTCTGCGCACCTCTCAGGGCTTCTCGCGCTCTTCTCGGACAACAAGCGCCTGAGCGCAAGGATAGAGAAGCTGGCGCTCAGGTTCAACAGAAACGTGCTGAAGTCGGTCGGATGGCAGAAGCGGGGAAGCGAGAGCGAGTTCACCGCGATGATAAGGATGGCCGCAATAAGGGCGCTTGGGGAGCTGGGCGACAGGGAGGTTCTTAGGAGGGCGAACGAGATGTTCCTCAGGTTCGTAAGGGGCGGCGCCAGGATCGAGAGCAACATGCGCACCGCCGTCTACGCGATAGTGGCGGCGCACGGGAACGCGGCCTTGCTGGAGCGCTTCATGAAGATGTACAGTGCGAGCGACGCGGACAGCGAGGAGCTGTCGAACATAAGGGCTGCACTGGGCAACTTCAGGGACAAAAGGCTGCTCGCAAGGGCGCTCGACTTCTCGATGGGCGACGCGGTGCGCCTGCAGGACAAGCCGATCATAGCGATATACGCATCGAGGAACCCGGCCGCGAGGGGTTTGATGCTTGGATGGACAAAGAGGAACTGGAAGGAGCTGTCGCGCATGTACAAGGGCACCTTCGCGCTTCTGGACAAGTACATAGGCTGCCTATCCATACTCTCGAGCGAGGCGGACCTCGGTGAGGTGCGCCGGTTCTTCATGGAGAAGGGCAACAGGGTTGAGAGCGTGCAGAAGGAGCTGCGCAACACCCTCGAAAGGATAGAGTCGAACGTGCGCTACCTCAGGGCGAACAGATGAGCAAAGGCGGGAGCGAGCGCGAGATAATAGCGCTCATGAAGGGATTTATACCGATACCCTCGATCTCCCCCGTATCAGGGGGAGACGGCGAGTCCGAAAGAGAGGAGTACCTGGAGTCGGTGCTGAAGGGCTGGGGAATAAGGACCAGAAGGTACACCTACACTGACGCCACTGGAACCAAGCGCCCAAGCCTCGTCGCGGTCCATGGCAGGTCAAAAAAAACGCTCTGGATAATAGCACACACGGACACGGTTGGCATCGGCGACCGCTCCGCATGGAAGACAGATCCGCTCGCGCCGGTCGTCAGGGACGGAAAGATGTTTGCGAGAGGGGCTGAGGACGACGGACACGGAATCGCGGCCGGCATGCTCGCGATGAAGGACATCGTGGAATCCGGCGCAGAGCCCAAATTCAACTACGGGCTTGTGCTGGCGGCCGACGAGGAGAACGGGAGCGGGTGCGGGATGATACCTTTGCTGAAGGAGGGGATATTCAAGAGGGGGGACATGTTCCTGGTCCCCGACTGGGGCACAAGCCGCGGCGCGGACATCGAGGTCGCAGAGAAGGGGATACTCTGGCTTAAGATCACAGTGCACGGCAAGCAGGTCCACGCGAGCACCCCAAACGAGGGGATCAACGCTGCGAGGCTGTCGTCGGTGCTCTCGCTGGAGCTTGAGAGGCGCCTTCACGGCCTCTTTGCGGCGCGTGACAGGCTGTTCGACCCGCCCATTTCGACGTTCGAGATAACGAAGAGGGAGCAGAACGTGGAGAGCGTAAACATCGTGCCCGGCAAGGATATTTTCTACATGGACATGCGCATAATCCCCAGATATGGCGTAGATGCGGTCCTCAGGGAGGCGCGCAGGACGGCCAGGCGGTGCGGGATAGATGCGACAATGGACGTTGTCCAGAAAAACATGCCAACATCGGTCGACCCATGGCGCTCCGGGATCGTGAAGGCGCTCTCGCGCTCGATAAGGGGCAACCTGAATATCAGGCCGAGGCTGGTGGGCATAGGTGGGGGCACTGTAGCGGCGTACGCGCGGCAGAGGGGCTTCGACGCGGTTGTCTGGGGCGTGCTCGATGACATGGCCCACAGGCCCAACGAGTACGTTAGGATAGCGAACATCGACAAGGAGAGGCGCGTCATAGGAGGGCTCTTCGCAGACGGCGGGAAGTGATCCGGCAAGGGATTGCCGGCCAAGAACTTGACAGATCTTGAACCTTCGCACTTCCGCTAATGCGGTTCTACTTTTTCCCATCGATAAGGATATTGTTGTACAAACTTGTAGAGGACAGTACAGATGCCGGCGCCTGCTCTAGAGGCGGCAAGGATGCAAAATGGGGCAAGCGGACCAGGTTTATCGGGCTGTGGAGGATCAAAATGTCCGCCTATTCCTGCATCCTTGCGCACCTGATCGAATTTATTCTGTAAAATGAGGAGGACGGGATGAGAGGATATGATTGGTTCGGCGATAAACATGTAAATGTCAAGTCCCTAATTGCCGACCCCCACAGTAATCTTTATATTAGTGTGCATCTCATAATAACATATTGATATCTGGTGGAATAGGAGGAAGGTACCGATAAAGGCTGATACAATGTCATCTTCAAGAAATGTTCAAAAATGCCCGGTGCGCACAGCACATGGGTCACGCCCTCTTGATACTGACAGTGGCAGGCAGCAATGAACCTCTTCTCGTTCCGCCATCAAAAAAGGTCATTGAATGGCGAAAACATACATAGACATAGTAAAGTATATGGTGGAGGCGAGGTTCGAGATCTCTGGAATCGCAGAGAAGCCGGACATAATAGGCGCGGTCTTCGGTCAGACAGAGGGGCTGCTTGGCGGCGGGCTCGACCTCCGCGAGCTGCAGAAGAACGGGAAGATAGGGCGCATAGAGATAGAGGTCTCGAATTCGGGCAACAGGACTAGCGGGAAGCTTTTCCTGCCCTCGTCGATGCCGCGCGTCGAGACCTGCATACTCGGCGCGACGATAGAGTCGGTAGACAGGGTCGGCCCGTTCGAGACCAGCTTCAAGGTCGAGAAGATAGAGGACACGAGGAGCGAGAAGAGGCGCAAGATAATAAACAGGGCGAAGGACCTTCTCAAGACGCTGCTGACGACGGAGACGCCGGACAGCAGGGAGATAAGCGAGCTCGTTGAATCGGACGTGAAGTCGAGCGTCGTCACGTCCTACGGGCCGGATAAGCTGCCCGCGGGTCCAGACATAGACAGCAACGATGAACTGATCCTCGTCGAGGGCAGGGCAGATGTCATAAACCTGCTCAAGAACGATATAACCAACTGCATTGCGGTTGGAGGGGCGACGAGCACGATATCGAAGACGATAATAGACCTGACGAAGTCGAAGGACACGACGCTCTTCCTCGACGGCGACAGGGGCGGCGACATGATATTGAGGGGCCTCGCCAACGTGTGTGAGATCGATTACGTGGTCAAGGCGCCTGACGGGAAGGAGGTCGAGGAGCTCACCAGGAAGGACATGATCAAGTCACTGAGGGCGAGGATCCCGATAGACCAGGCGCTCTCAAGGCTGAAGAGCGGAAACGGCTTCCACGGAAGGGACGGGAAGGGAGGTTTCCCGCCGAGGGGGGACAGGTTCGGAAGGAGGGACGGCCGCTACGACCAGCACCAGCGCGGCGACAGGCCCGGCGGGCGCTTCGGCGAGCCGCAGCAGCAGCACAGGGAGCAGGAGGAGGACAGGATGCTTAGCCCGACCGAGATAACGGACAACATGCTGAGGCCGGCACCGGTGCAGAGGCCGGATCAGGAGCAGACGGGAGGGCTGGAGGAGCTGCATTCTGATTCGGGGATAAAGGACCTAGAGGGCAACGAGGTCACGTTCGGCGAGAGCAGGCCGGATGACCGGCAGGCGGCACGGCAAAGCCAGGGAACCGATGGCCATGAGCCGGAACAGAGGTTCATCGAGGCACTGGGCGAGCTGCACAACACGCTGAGGGGCAGGCTCTACGACAGGTCCGGCAACATGGTTGCGGAGATACCGATAAGGGAGCTCATACAGCGGGTCCAGGACACGCCCGAAACGGCCGTTGTCGTCTTCGACGGCATAATAACGCAGAGGTTCGCCGAGATCTCGAACAGCGCAGGGCTCATGGCGATCTACGCCTCGAGGGCGGGGCAGCTGTCGAGAAGGTTCGACAACATGCTGCTCTACACCAAGGAGCACGGAAAGCTCTGACGCGGCATCTGGATGGGCGGTTTTGCCAACAAACTCGGCACCTCACTCTATTGTTCCGTCTAAAAGGGGATCATTGAGGGCTTTGGGGCACAAAAATATTCCCCGATAAAGTCATCTCTATCTTACGCGCTAGATGGATAAGATCAAGCAATTTGTTATCCCCCAATGGCAAAATCGGTCCTGCTGCTTCTGCAGGTGTTTTGCCCCCCCGACTGTTATGTGGTGTCACATAATTGTAGATGAATCGACAGAGAGTTAAAGATGACGGAGACCTGTCTTCATCCGGTTAAGGAAAACCCTAAATAGCCATCCTGCCATATAATATGGTTTAAATTTAAACCGATGGCGCTGGGATGGTTGCGAAAAAGATACATGATGGACACCCGATGATAGGTTACCTCGGGAAGGACATGAGGCACATTATACTGAAGCTTGTGCTAGTCCACCGCATCGCGAAGAAGCCGATATACTCTTACGCGCTGATGGGAGAACTGGACGCCAAGCGCATATCCAAGCTGCTCAACAAGAAAGGGAGAGAGCTCAAGAACGACGTGTACAACACTCTCGGCGCGCTGGAAAAATCCGGATACATAAGCTCAAGAGAAAGGATAGAGGATGGCAAGAAAAGGAATTATTATAGTGTGACCCCAAAGGGCAGGAAGAGGCTGCGGGAGTCGAGGATGCTATTCATGAAAACCATGAGAGAGCTTATGAACGTGATGAAGGAATGAGCATGGCACTCAACGCGATACAGATACAGGGTCTTGTCAAGAGGTTCGGGGACTTCACAGCAGTGGACGGCATCGACCTTGATATAAAGGAGGGGGAGATCTTCGGGCTTCTCGGCCCTAACGGTGCGGGCAAGAGCACTACCGTGAACATGATACTCGGCCTTATATCGCCGACATCGGGCAGGGTGTTGGTCAACGGGATCGACATGAGCAAAAACCCGCAGAAGGCCAGGAACGAGATAGGCATAGTGACCCAGGAAACAGTGGTCGAGGCGGAGCTGACAGCCGAACAGAACCTTAGGATATTCGGCCGACTCTACCACATCCCGCCGGAGGAGCTCGAGAGGGACATAGACTTCGCGCTTGAGCTTTCCGATCTGACCGGATTCAGGCACGCCTATGCTGGCACCTTCTCAGGGGGGATGAAGAGGAGGCTCGAGGTCTCGAAATCGCTGATGCACGCGCCGAAGATCCTTCTTCTGGACGAGCCGACGACAGGGCTGGACGTTCAGAACAGGACGCAGATCTGGAACCTGCTCAGGGAGATAAACCGCACGCAGAACATAACCATAGTCATGACCACGCAGTACCTAGAGGAGGCGGATCAGCTCTGCAACAGGATCGGGATAGTGGACCATGGGAAGCTTATCGCGCTTGGCACGCCGAGCGAACTGAGGCAGAGGATAGGGATGAGCAACGTGATAGAGATATCTGCGGACAGGGAGGCCCTTCCCAAGCTCGCTGCGATATGCAGGAAGATCGGCCTTGAGCCGAAGCTCCTCAGCAACAAGGTTGTCGCGCCGGGAGGGGCCAGGGCAACCGAGAACATAGAAAAGGTCATAAAGGCGATATCGGAATCGAAGATAAAGATACAGAACATAAGCATGCACGAGCCCACAATAGACGATGTATTCATCAAGCTTACCGGCTCGGAGGCGAGGGACACCACCGGCTCATTCAAGAGCGGCAGGGTAGGAATGATGAGGGGGAGATGAGATGGGCTTTATAGGGGACACGTACACGCTCTTCCTAAGGGAGATGCTGATATTCAAGAAGAACATTCGGGTCAACCTGCCCAGATCGCTCATATTTCCGCTCATATTCATAGTCCTGCTCGGCAGCTTCGGGAACACTCCGAAGAACGTGCCTGTTGCCGTCGTAAATTATGACAACGGGCAGGCTGCGCTGAACTTCATAAACCTTATGCAGGGGAGCAGCGCGGTCAAGGTCGTGAGCCAGACAACCCAGCAGGGCGCGATGGCCCTGCTGTCGCGCGGAACCGTCGCTGGGGTATTGGTCATACCTAGCGGGTTCTCCGGTGGGCAGGAGGGCAACGTCTATCTGTATCTTGACAACTCCCAGCCGCAGTCGGCAGAGGTTGTCGGCGCGACCGTTGACGCGACGGCGGCGAAGGTGGGCGCCGGCACGGTGGCGGATAATGTCAACGGTGGCGGGCGCGGCCTCGTCTCGGTAATAAGCAGCTACGTGTTCGGGGCAAAAAGCAACTACCTGAGCTTTGTGGTCGGGGGGCTCATCATCATGGTTGCCTCCTTCGGCGCGATCTTCAGCGCGGGCTTCACGCTGCTGAGCGACAGGGAGCTCGGCAACCTGAAGGCGTTCCTCATAACCCCGATAAACAAGTTCTCGATACTGCTCAGCAAGATAGCGTACGGAACCTTCCAGTCGCTCCTTTCGGCCTATATAGGGCTCGTGATAGGGCTTTTGTACGGGGCCACCATAGGCGCGGGGATCCTCGGCCTGCTCGAGCTCATATGGATAGTGTTCCTTGTGGGGCTGGGCTTCAGCGCCCTTGCGATAGCCCTTGCGGCAAGGGTCAAGCAGATCCAGACGTATGCGCTGGTAGGCCAGACCGTCGCGATGCCGCTCGCGTTTCTCGGAGGGGCATTCGTGCCCGTGAACCTGCTCCCTAACTTCCTGTTGCCGGTAGTTGCGGTGAATCCCCTCACCTATGCCGTAAATGCTGTCAGGGACATAATGATAAAGGGGGTGCTGCCCATCAACACGCTGGTATCCACGAGCGCGATATTGGCGGTCTTCACCGGCGTGATGATGGTGCTCGCGTACCTGCTCTTCAGGAACACAGGGGAGCATCTGTGATTATGTATTGTGGTTATTGGTGGAATAAATGAGTACAAAATCGGTTCTTCTGGCGCTTGCCGCCATTACGGTCCTTGGCGGCATGGCGATGGCGCAGTATAGCGACTCGCTCTCAATGGTCAACATGTCGGTCCTGCCCAACCCGGTCGTTGCCGGGGGAAATGCCACTATAAGGTTCCAGCTGTACAACGCGTACGAGAGCTGGCTCTATGGCACAAGCATACAACCGAGCGGGAGCTATCCCCTGCTCAATGTCTCCCCGATGGGCAGCTATGTGATCGGGAGGATGGATCCTGGAGTGAACGGCAGGTACTACGATTACACCATCAGGATACCGAACACGACGCCATCCGGCACGTATACAATGGATTTCACCGCGAAATACTTCGTGTATGCGGCCGCGGGAACAGAGGTGGCGTCGTCCTCCATGCCGGTCAGCTTCTACGTATACAACAAACCCGCCATAACCGTGACCGCCTCGGCTGCCGGTTCCGGTTCGGCCGTGCTGTACCTGGGCCGTAATCAGACGATAGACATAGTGGTGCAGAACACAGGATACGGCACTGCGAGGAACGTCAGAGTGGCGGTAAGCTCGGGCAGCGGATTGAGCATCCTCAGCCCTGTGAGAAGCTTCTTCATATCCAACCTGACGTGGGGCTCGTCCGTTACAGAGCCCCTAACCGTATCGGCCAATAACGCCAGCGGCGCCAGCATAATCGCCAGTGTAACCTATTACTCCACGACGCTGCAGCAGAAATTCAGCAGTGTCCAGAGCATGAACCTCTCGGTGGCGCCGTCAGCGCAGTTCGCCATAGGCTCGGCAGGCCAGGGGCTCCATGTTGGCGGGACGGACGTTCCGGTCCACTTCGTCATAACGAACAACGGGACCACAAGCGCCAGAGAGCTGCAGCTCAGCCTGCAGAGCGCCTACCCGATAACGCCGGTGGCGAGCAGCGTGTATTTGCCTGACCTGGCGCCAGGCCAGAGCGCCAACGTGACCTTCCTGGTCAGCGTGGACAGCGCAGGGGTGCCAAGCAACTACCCTGTAACGCTCTTCGAGCAGTGGAAGCAGCCCGATGGAGCCACCAACCAGCAGTTCACCGGATCGAGCAATTACTTCGTGCAGGTGGTAAGCGCCACGGGCGGCGCTTCAAACCAGGAGATAGAGGCGGCGGCCGCGGCGATCCTTATCGCAGCTTTTGCCGCATACTCCATCAGGAAAAGGCGCAAGGTTAAAAGCGCGCCGGTGCAGAAGAAGAGGTAGGCATGATGGACTATGGCAATCCTGAGCTCGCCGATAAGGCTTGTTGTTGATCGGGCGCTCGACAGGCACAATGTGCCGGAATGGGCGAGGCCCTACATATACAAGTACGCGAAGCGGAACAAGCTCTCAGCGATAAAGTTCGCGATAAGCCTTGTCGACACCGGGCGAAAGAAGGGAGAGGTCGCGAAGGACCACGTGCGCCTGCCCAACGGGGTCAGGCTCAGGATAGGCACGGTGATACGGCTCCTTAATGTATTCTTCCACGGAGAGGAGGAGATAGCAGGAATAGAGGAGTGGTGGGCGGCCAACCATACGATAGGGAACCCGGAGTACGAGGCGCGGTTTGCCGATCTCGCCATCAGCGACAGGAAACATGCGAGGGCGGTACGGAACCTCATAGAGGGACTCAATGGAAGCATATCCGACCGCGAGGACTCCATAGAGCAGCTATTCGGGCGCATTAGGCGCATAGAGGCATGGGAGGAGCGCGTCGTTGCAAGCGGGCTTATCCTCGATTACTCCCTGATGAGGTCGCTTGGGCCCGTGTTCTTTAGGTCCTTTTACCCGACAGCGCCCGAATTCATGCGCAACTTCGGCAAGGCGTTCACGGGAAAGAGGAAGCCGGCGAGATGGGACACCATCGAGGCGGAGCGGCTGATCAAATCAGGGGGCATCAGCCACGAGAGGGCGATGGCGCTCTCAAGAGAGCTGCTCGTCCTCGTCTACGGCGCGATAGATGCGAACATGTCTATAGCGAGGGAGATGGGGATGGAGGAGGAGATAGGGCTGCTCAAGGAGATCGCCATCGCCTATCCATTGAACCGGATGAGGGAACTGGGCGTAGCGGTTGACATCGAGAGGGAGACAGAGGGGATAATAAGGCTCGCGCGAGCCGGTGAGGCGAAGCGGACCGCGGGGCGGCCATTTGGCGGCAAAACCGCAATCGGTTATAAATAGCTTATTCTCCAAATTGTATCGGAAACCCTTAGGTGATCTTATGGAGAACGAGGCAATGCAAGCAGCAACCAGCGAGTCAAAGGCCGAGAATGTGGTGTACATCGGGAGGAAGCCCACCATGAACTACGTTCTTGCCGTAGTGACGCAGTTCAATGGGGGCATGAACGAGGTCACCATAAAGGCGAGGGGCAACTCCATCTCCAAGGCGGTTGACGTCAAGGAGATAGTCGTGAACCGGTTCCTTCCGGGCCTCAAGGAGAAGGGGATAAGAACCTCGTCGGAGGAGCTGATGAACGAGGACGGCACCAAGTCGAAGGTCAGCGCGATACACATCGTGCTGGCTAAGTAGACCTTTTTTCTTTTCCTTTTAATTTTTTCATTTTTGACGCAAGCTTCCGCTAACCCCAACTATAAGCGGTCTTACATAAATTATAAATAGTATTGGAAACAAGGAAAAGTGATCCCAATGGGCCGACCAGCCTGCGAGGGAAGGTGTATTGATGACCACGGCAGCAAAACAGACTCAGGTTGCCACATATTACGATGGCATACCTAAGGCTGGGAGGAAAAGGCTTGAGTGGGAGGTCATCAAGCTATGCATGGATCTGTCATTCCAGAACGTGGCGCATGGCAGCCTGTTCGTGATAGATGTCGGAGAGAAGCCGCGCGACTACTACACAAAGGTGTTCCCTGCGATAAGCGCGAACAGTGAGCGCCCCCTCTCGCTGATTAGGAATGAGGACAGGCCGGTAATAGGGCATCTCTCCACGCTCGACGGCGCTACAATCATAGACAGGAAGGGCAACATGCTGGACTTCGGAGTCACGCTAAAGAGGCAGAGCACCTTCCTAGGGCACGGGAAGAGGCACGCGTTCGCCTACGGGACAAGCAAGCTCGGCAACCTCATATGCATACTCGCGAGCGAGGAGGACAAGCACGTTCGAGTCTTCAGGGATGGGGTGTGCCTTGCTGACATAGATTCGAGGACCATGATCCCCGCTACGACGAAGCATAAGATAGTGGATATACTTGATTCGCCGATATCGAAGGTGCTCGTCGCGTCCGGGATAGCGACGTCGATACTTACGCTTAATCCTATACCTGCAATAATAACCATAACCGGCTCTTCAATCATAGTATCCTATGGTTTTGACAGGATCAAAAAACTTTTTTAAAAAAAAAGTAGCCAAAGCCGAAACAGTGAACTTTTTCTTTATGCAGCGTACGTTTTAACTCGTTATCACAGATGCTAGAGTTGTGTGCCAGTTGCGTTTGCTTCTGCGCCTACGTCGTCACTCTTATTTTTTAATTATATTGCAAGACAGACTAGTACAAAAAGCATGGTGTTATAATGCCAAAGATCCAACTGAACCTTTCCGAAAGGGAGGACATGGTAGTGGGGGTTTACAAAGTGGCGAAAAAACTTCCCACAAAGGAGGCCGCTATAAAGAATATGATAGAGTATTTTGAAATATCCATCAAGCCCAAAAACCGCGTTATTGAGTGGCTCAAGAGCGATTACTCATCCGGTAGGAATAAGAACGAAGGATAGTTTTGCCGTTGTATCCTTCAAATAAGTCATGGCTCAAGAGGTAATCGCGAGAATCTACCAAGTCAATGATTTATACCATCGAGTGAACCGCAGGCCTCGGCAATAGCCCTCTTTTCTAGGCTTTTAACAAAACGATTCTTAAACGCCTGGTATTTTCTGACATCGCCGGCGGCGTGAGACACGGCGCCACGCTTGACTTTCTCATATTCTAGCCTTGCCTCAGGATGCCTTATCAGATAGTCCCTGACCGCAACCATGGATTGCCATACGCTACTCCCTGTAAAAGTGAGGTGCAGATGCACCCTTCTTTCCTCTCCCCAGCGCCTTGTTATTCTTTGGAAGAACCTCCTGTCCCTGCCACCGGAGCTCGGAATGTACTCGAAGCCTGCCTTTCTTATCAATTCCACAGCCCGACTGCGCTTGCCTCTTGGAACCGCAACGATTATGTCGATTACGCCCTTGCCGCCAAGACCAGGCACTGCGGTGCTGCCTATGTGCGCTATTTGCACAGACCTGCCAAGAATCTTGGAAAGCCTTGCGCTCTCGCCACGGAACCGCCTGTTATAACCCGATTCAGAACGCTTGAATAGTATCTTCCTGTAGCTGTTGAGATATCTAATATTGTCCGCGAAAGGAATCTTGATTCTTGCAAACGATCCGGGATTGTAGGCAAGGCCGATGCGGGCATACGCCACCATCTCTTTGCTGAGCTGCACCTTTCGCCTTACACTCATCTTTGCGTTGCTAGGGGACGCTAGATTCAGTGGGTCGACCATGAGCGCGCAGTTTATGTAGTAGTTGCCAAGTGTCTGCCTTCGGTTCAATTGCCTATATTTCTTAAACCTTGCCGAAAATATTCCGCGCCCAGGATCCATTAGCAGGGTCTTGCCATTTATATTGGCCTTTACACATGAATGATCCCATATTTTGCCGTAATGGCGCCATGGCCAAAGCTCACAATACCATGCCCTGATCCCAAGGTATTTGAGGCATGCGAC
Source organism: Microcaldota archaeon (assembly GCA_021792295.1). Classification (GTDB taxonomy): domain Archaea; phylum Micrarchaeota; class Micrarchaeia; order Micrarchaeales; family Micrarchaeaceae; genus JAJYUY01. The sequence goes on from JAJYUY010000008.1 coordinate 21,351, forward strand.
CCAGAATAGGCTAGATTCGAAGCAGTGGCCGCGGCCATTTTTCCATACTTCAGAAGGTGTCTTGACGGGCTTGTTCTGCTCGAAGGATTCTAGGCTGTAGCGCACCTTGGGCTTCTCTTCCACGAAAAGCTTTTCGAACAGTTTTCTTATAGTCTCCCTGTCGGTCGAGCCTGCGCTGGACCTTGCAAGGAAGGTCTTACAACTGTTAGGCAACCAGGTCACTTTATCATAATCACGGTATCGCTTAATATGTCTCATTCGGTTTGCCACATCGCATATTAGGAGGCAAGAGATTTAAGCATTAGATGCGTTATTTTATTGTGATGGAATAGACACCAATGAGGTATTTTAATGGGTATCGAAAACTTGATAATAATTGGCTCAGGGCCTGCGGGCTACAGCGCAGCGCTGTACGCCGCAAGAGAGGACTTCAAGCCCCTGCTCATAGGCGGCTTCCAGAGGGGCGGGCAGCTCACGCTCACAGGGATTGTGGAAAACTATCCGGGATTTCCCGACGGCATAGACGGTACAGCGCTGATGGAAATGTTCAGGAAGCAGGCGGAGCGGTTTGGGGCAAGGATGATCGATGATGACGTGACTGGCGTTGACTTCTCAAAGAAACCCATGGAGGTGAACGTCGGGGACAAGAAGTACTACGCAAAATCGGTTATAGTCTCGACAGGTGCCTCCGCGATTTGGCTGGGAATCGAATCGGAAAAGCGATTGATTGGCAAGGGGGTAAGCAGCTGTGCCACCTGCGATGCTCCGTTCTTCAAGAACAAGGAGGTTGTTGTCGTCGGGGGAGGCGACACCGCGATGGAGGACTCTAATTTCCTTACAAGGTTCGCAACCAGCGTGACCATAGTGCACAGGCGCAACGAGTTCAGGGCGAGCAGGATAATGCAGAAGAAGACGCTCTCGAACCCGAAGATAAAGGTCATTTGGGACAGCGTTGTCGAGGAGGTGCTCGGCAAGGAGAGGGTTGAGGGGGTACGAATCCGGAACGTGAAGACCGGCGGGACCACTGAGCTGAAGACAGAGGGGCTGTTCGTTGCCATAGGGCACAGGCCGAACACTGGGTTCCTGAACGGGCAGCTGAAGCTCGACGAAAAGGGCTACATAATAACAAGGGACGAGGTCAAAACTGATATCGAAGGCGTATTCGTGGCCGGCGACGTCGCGGATCGCGTATATAGACAGGCGGTAACTGCTGCAGGGAGCGGGACCAAGGCTGCGCTGGAGGCAAGGGCCTATCTTAATGAGAGGGGTTGAATGTCTGGCGGGGCCTCAGAGAGAAAGTTCAGCAGGCGGAAAGAGGATTTCACCTGCGGGGTCTGCTTCACCGATGTGCATGGAACCGGTTATACCGACCACTGCCCGAAATGCCTTTACGGGAAGCACGTCGACATAAACCCCGGCGACAGGGCATCAAAGTGCGGGGGGCTGATGAAACCGGAATGGACCGAGCACGACAGGAAGCGGTTCATCATACACTACGTTTGCCAGAAGTGCGGGATTAGGAAACAGGTCGGGGCCGCCAAGGATGACAGCCACCAGCTGCTCGAGGCGCTGCTTCGGAGCGTTCGCAAGCAAAAACAGGGTTAATGCCACTACAGCACTATCCCTATCCCGGAGAACTTCCCGTTAGAATAGAGCGCGAACCTGCCAAGCTCCTTGTGCTCCGCAAATCTTTCCACAGGGTAATCCCTGTCAAGCGTTATCTGCACCCTTGCCGCATGGCTTGCGGGCAACGACCCGTCAGGCTTTGCGCTAGTGCCGGTTATCGGGGAGGTAACGCTGTTGACCTTGGAAATGGAGGCAGTTATGGCATTGTTGTTCATCTTAAGCTCCAGCTTGCCAGCAGTGCCGACCCGCGCTATCAGGAATATGAGCGCGCCGAAGTTGCGCGTGCTGGCCGGTTTCTCGTCGCCCCCCGATATCACGTCCCCCCTGCTTATCCTCGGGAAGCCATCAAGAAGCAGCGCGATGTTGTTGCCCATCCCGGCAGATTGCGCCTTCTCCCCTTTCAAGTAGAGCTCCCTTACCTTTGACTCTTCTCCGGACGGCCACACTCTGACCTTTTGGCCAGATTTTATGGACCCGCTGGCGAGCATCGAGAAAACCATCTCCTTGCCTTCGTGGTCGATGACATCCTGTACTATTGCCCTCGTTCCGCTCCCCCCCTTTGTTCTACCGCCCTTGAACGCACCGACCAATGCGTCTATTATTGTCGGGCCGTCGTACCATTTCATGTTGGCCGACTTTGAGATGAGGTTCTCGCCATTGTATGCCGAGATTGGAACATAAACAACCGGGCTGGTGAAGTTGATCGAATCCAGGTATTTCGACACCGTGGCCTTTGTCGCTTCAAATACCCCCTTACCATAGTTTACTGTGTCTATCTTGTTCACCGCGACTATGAGCGCCCGCAGTCCGAACATGCTCGAGAGGAAGATGTGGCGCTTTGTTTGCGGCTTCAGCCCCTCGCCCTTCTTCACCGACACGAGAAGTATGGCAACCTCGCCATGGGATGCGCCGCTCATCATGTTCTTTATCAGCTCCAGATGGCCAGGTACGTCGATGAATTCGTATATCCCTCCCTTGTATACTACCTCAGCCCTTGTTGTGTCGATGGTCATCTCTTGATTGCGCTCTTCCTCGAAACTGTCGAGTATGTATCCCGGTTCAAACCGCCCTTTCTTTGTGTATTTCTTTGCTTCATTTATCCTGTGTTCTGTAGCCGCGCCGGTCTGTATTAAGAGATTGCCTAGAAGCGTAGATTTGCCATGATCCTTTTCGCCCAACATTGATATTATGTGTTTTTCCATAATCCCACCATTAGCTTCCTTGAAAACCTGCTTTTGCAGTTACCTTGTTAACGCATTCATTAAGGTTGCCATTAATCTCGTGCTCCCAAAATCTAAGCACGATATAGCCCATTGATTCGAGTTTTTCTGTTACCTGGTGATCTATCCTCCTCCTTATCTGATAACCTTTGTTCATTGCCCCTTTATCACATGTTATGCGTGCAGCACTAATTTTCTTCCTTGATTCGATAGACTGCTTTTTGCCTAGATGTGATGCAATTATGGCCATTCTTTGTTTGGGGGTCCAATGGCTGCCATATGCCGGGTTCTTCGCTCCAATTTTGGCTTCGCTCATCTTTTTCTTACTTTCCGCAGAAGGGTGATACCCCTTTCTACTTTCAACCCGCTTGCGAATCCAATCAGGCGTTTGCTTGTATCCTCTTTTGGTCATAAAATTGTCCTATCAAAGATAACCAAGTGCCCTCAATTTTTGCATTACATACTCTTTCTCCTTGTCCTGCTGCCGGCCGCTGCGTTCCTCCACTTTTGTTTCACGCAGCTCTGCCATTATCTTGTCGAGAGTGTCCGCGTTCGACTTAAGCGGGACCGTACAGTGCGTGCAGCCGAGGCTCCTGTACCTGTACCCGTCCTTCGCGAAGTATAGCGGGTTGATCGGTATCTTGTTCGTCTTTATGAAGTTCCACACGTCCACTTCGTTGAAATCAAGCAGAGGGTGCACGCGGAGATGGTCCGCGCCCTTCTCCCTTGACGAGTAGTTGTTCCACAGCTCCTCCGGCTGGTTCTTGTAGTCCCACTTGAAGTCCCTGCTTCTCGGGGAGAAGTAGCGCTCCTTCGCCCTGATCCCGTGCTCGTCCCTCCTTATCGAGACGATAAGAGCGTCGAACCCGTATTCCTTCATGGTCTTCTTGAGCGCATCCGTCTTGTTCGAACCGCAGCACGCGAATCCGGACATTTCCGGCTTTATCTCGCTTCTCGATACTATAAGCTCCATGCCCCACTTCTCGGCAAGCGAGTCCCTGAACTCGTACGATTCCGGGAAATCAATCCCGTTGTCTATGTGTATGACCGGGAAGGGTACCTTCCCCAGGAACGCCTTCCTTGCCAGGCCCAGCATCGCGGTGGAGTCCTTGCCCATGCTCCAGAGCGCCGCCACGTTCTTGAATTTAGATTTCGATTCCCTCAGTACGTATATCGCCTTCTCCTCCAAGGTTGCAAGGTTTTGTTCCATCATGCGATCATTCTCCTGTTTATCTCAAGGCCCTTGAGGTAGTATGTAGAGCCGTCCACCTTCCCCCCCTCTTTCTGCATCACCGGCACCTTGTAGAGCTGCCTGTACGCCTTGTCGTATATCACGATATGCGCGTCGAAAAGGCTCTGCTTGCCCTTCAGCGCTGTTGGGTAGAATACGTAGTAGTATTTCCCCTCTTTCTGTATGCGCTTCTGCGCGGCCTTCCAGTTCTCCCTGCTCGGGTTGCTGTTGAGCGCGTCTATGACATCGCCCTTGGCCCGTCCCCCTTCCGGCCTCTTGGTTGCTTTCGGCATCGTCACACCTAATTATAAGTAATTACAAATATTTATGCATAATTAGTTATATAAAGCTTGCCCTTGATAAGATT
>JAJYUY010000032.1 GCA_021792295.1 Microcaldota archaeon
TAATCGCCGCACAGGAAGCACCCGGTCCTTTTGGCGAACGCCTCTGCCCTGTTCAATGCGCTGTTGAAGTCGCCGTCGACCTCTATTATCCTTGCTCCCTCCCCCCTGATCTTGCTTATCTTCCTTGCGTTGCCTCCCTTGCTTATGAACACAGTCGCCTTGATTCCAGCCCTGCGCGCGTATCTCGCCAACGAGAAGCCCATGTTTCCCGTGGAGGCGCAGCACATCTCCTTTGCGCCAACTTCGAGCGCCTTCGACATCTCGACGGCCGACCCCCTATCCTTGAACGTCCGCGTGGGGTTCTCTGTTTCCAACTTCAGGAAGAGCTCCGCGCCGTTGAACCCGCCGCGCACTTTTTTCAGAGGGGTGCCTCCCTCTTTCAGCGAGAACAGCCGGATCACCGGGAGGAGTTTCGAATATCTTACCATCCTACCCCCTGATAGCCTGCCGACCTTGTCGTAATCGTAGACGACCTCGAGTATGGAGCCGCATACACCGCACCTGAATGCGGAATCCCCTTCAATGTGTCCGCACTTTGTGCACCTTATCCTATAATGCATGCCATCACCACCCCAAATTCTACGGTTAACTTTAAATAGGTTGGTATGTTATAGTAGATCACATTTTATCACTTGGTGGTTGGCTGAGCCGTGGTTTTCAAACCACGGCATACGACCATCAACCCTGTATCTTGAGTGGTATGTCAATGCGCTCCGCGGACCAAGCAACGATACTGCGCACCGCGATGATAGTGCTCGTCCTCTTCCTTGTGATTGCAAGGGCCAATCCGTTTTTGTCTATAATCATATTTGCCATGGCGCTGCTCCTCGACTCCATTGACGGCTATCTTGCGATAAGGGAGGCGAGCGGCGGCAGGGTAAGCGTTGCGGACTACCTTGCCAGCGCCGCAGGAAATGCAAAGACCGGTCTGTCGGTGGCCAAAGCAAAGGCGATGGCAAATAAACGCGCGGGATACGGCCCTAGGCTGGACGTCGCCGCAGACAGGATAACAGAGCTGGCGTTCTGGATGCTCTTCACGTACCTGCACCTTCTCCCGTTCTTCCTCCTGCTGATAATATTGGCAAGGCACTCGATAGTCGACGCGTTCATGGGCGCGAAGGGCACATCATCGAAGATGAGGAGCAGGGCCGCAAGGGCGCTCTACTCTTCGAACTGGAGCAGGGCTCTTGCAAACATACTGAAGTTCGTTACCTTCTCTTACCTAATCCTCGAATACGTGTCAGGCTACCCTGCAATAATAGGCACCGCGCTCGCCGGCATACTTGCGGTCTTCATAATAATAAGGGGCGCGACCGAGGTTTACGAGTCTGCGTGAGTCTCGCAAAGGCCGACCAAACGTGCCTATGATATCTCATCCTCGAATACGTCGTCGAGGTCCACGTCATCGAGCCTGCTTATGTTCTTCTTGATGCCGTCCTCTGTGTATTCCGGGAAGTCTACGCCGCTTACGACAATCATGACACGCAGCGCATCCTTCTGCATGTCGGTGTCTATCCTGGCTCCCCATTTCAGCATCCCGTCCTTGCTTATCCTCCCTGATATGTCCTGAAAGACCGTTTCTGCCTCCCTGAGCGTCAGGTTCTCCCCTCCCACTATGTTTACCAGCGCCCTCCTGGCGCTCCCAAGATCCGCGTCGAGCATCGGGCTCTTTATTGCGTTCTCCAGCGCGACTATCGCCCTGTTGGTTCCTCCTGTAGTGGTGATCCCCTCGCCAGAGCCTATGACCGCGTAGCCCGAATCCCTCAGCACCGCCTTGAGGTCTGCAAAGTCTATGTTGACCAGACCCGGCTTCGTCACCATCTCGACAATCCCCTTTGCAGCGCTCGCGAGCACCTCGTCCGATACCCTGAACGCCATGTTTAGGGGCAGGTCTGGCGCGACCGAGAGCAGCTTGTCGTTGTGTATTATTATCGTCGTGTCCGTGACCTTCCTGAGCTTCGAGAGCCCCTCGAGCGCATTCCTCATCCTGGTGCGTCCCTCACTCGAGAATGGCAGCGTGACGATCGCCACTGTCAACGCGCCGGCCTCCCTCGCCTGATGGGCTATCTCGGCTATTGTGCCCGTCCCTGTCCCTCCCCCGAGCCCGCATGTCACAAAGACCAGGTTCGCCCCGCTGAGCATATGCTTTATCTCCTCCTTGCTCTCCTGTGCGGCGACCTCCCCCATCTTGAGATCGCTGCCAGCGCCAAGCCCCCTGGTTGCCTTCTTCCCCAAAAGAAGCTTCCTCTCCGCCTTTGTCTTGACAAGGTGGGCCGCGTCAGTGTTCATCGCTATCAGGCCGGCACCCTGCACGCCAACGCTATACAGCCTGGTTATCGTGTTGCTGCCGCTGCCTCCTGTCCCGACCACGAATATCTTGGGCTTGGCGCTCTCTATGAAGCGTAATATTTCCTCATCATCAGGGCTTATGCCCTCCCTCATGGCATCCATAATATCACTGTCGTCTGATAATGTAGGGTCAAGAAGGGATAAAAATCTAACTGAGGAAAATGGCACCGACAGAAGTCGCGCCAAACCCAGCAACTCTAGGTTTTTTCGTCGTAAAGTTTGAAAGCTGCTGCGACAATGATCGGAAAGACGAGCGTTGCCTCGCCCCATACCTTTACGTTTTTGTCGTCGGGGGTCGCCTTGCCCCAGCTCTTCGCCTCCTCTGGATTCGCCCCCGCGTTGCTGCCCTCCTCCTCATGGCCGGTGTTTATGTATACGGTGTAGTCGACGCCCTCCCTAAGCATCAGCGCGTTCATTATGTGGTGCTTGGGCACCGAGCCCCCTATAAGTATCGCGCCCGCCCTTTCGACGCCAAGCACTGTGTCGTAGAGCAGCTCTACCTCATTGACAAGGTCGACCGCGAAGTCCTTGTGCTCCTTCTTGAAGAAGTAGAGATGGTCTCCAATCGCCCCGTCGGCTAGCGGCACGCAAAGGAGGGGTATACCGTTCTTGTACGCCCAGTAGGTGAAGCTCTCCTCGCGCCTCTCGCTGCCCTCGAGCTCGCGCCCGAGCTCCCTGACGAACTCAACGCTATCTATGCCCTTCTTGCTTGCATAGATCCTCTTCAGGAACCCGCCCATGAACCCTTCGAACCATATGTAGCGCTCGTTAGGTATGAATATGTTGCCTGTCCTGTTTACCCCATTCTTCCGCAGCACCGCCCCATCGGCGCCGAACGACCCGTGCAGGAAATCGCCATGCGTCTTTATTATGTCCTCCTCCAGCCCCCCTGTAGTGGTAACAAGGAAGTGGACCATCTTGTGCTTCGTCAGGTATGCGACCGCATCGCGCAGCCCGCTGCTGCCAACGTTGGAGGTGAAGCCGAGGAATATGGTCGCGCGATCCTTACGCATCCTCTTTACCAGGCTTATCGCCTTGCCAAGGTTGGTCGCCTGAAATCCCGTATCGCCAAATGCGTCGAAGAACCTCTTTGCGTCAAATTTGCCTTCGAAGTCGTAGCCCCTTATCTTCCCATTCCCAAGCTCGACGCTCTCCTTAAAAAGCGACTTTCTCGGGTCGATCCTCTTCATTAAGGCACCATACATGCAAATATGTGTTGATGCCCTCTAAAACCCTTTTGGCGATGATGGGTGAAATCCCTGCATCACGATTCAAACCGCAAGGGTCCGCGTTTGGTACCTGCCGCGCCGTTCTATCCCTTCAAGCCGCCTAAGTATGTATCTTGACCCTGTCGAGCCCCTGGTGTATCCCTTAATGAAGCTTCTGTACTGGCTCTGGCTCAACGATCTCTTCATCAGCAGCACGTCCAGCGCCTTCTCCTCCACCGATTCTGTAACCTCTGAGAGCCCGAAGTCTATTATGTAGGGGGTGGATCCTTCTATCATGATGTTTGCAGGGGTGTAATCTCCGTGCGCTATGCCAATGCGATGCAGCGCCCAGAGCGCGGCCCCGACACCCTCCAACATACGCGCATCAAAGCCGCCATTCATAATGAGCGTGTCAAGCCTCTCCCCTGCGACAGGGCTCATGTAGATGTCGTACCCGTCAAAAAGCAGAAGCACGGGCACGCCTATACCAGCCCTTCCCGCCAGGGCCATTATCTTGGCCTCTCTCCTGGCCCTGCTGGCCCTTATCTCCAAATCCAGTGCCTCTATCCTGTAGCGCTTCCTTACCCTCCTTTTCAGTATGGCCTCCCTACCCATTATGGCGGCAGCGTATATTATCGATTCGGCGCCCCTCGCTATCTCCTCCATGCTACCACCCCACTCTCGCTTGGTCTATCCTGTATCTTTGCCTAATTGTGCACTCCTTTGCGGCAGGCACCATGCCTGCCCTGAGCATGCGCTCCGCCACCATGGCTATCATGGCCCCGTTGTCCGCGTTGTACTCGTCCGGCGCGATTCCGATACTGACAGAGTGCGGTTCTGCCATCTCCCTGATCATCTCTACAAGCCTCGCGCTCTGCGCAACGCCCCCACAAAGCACAAGTTCCCTCTTTCCCGTAAGCAGCAGCGCCCTCTCCGTCGCCTCGCACAACATTGAAAACGCAGTCTCCTGCAATGAGAAGGAGATGTCATGCACGCTGTCGCTGCCAAGCCTCCTTATCGCATGTGTGAGCAGCCCGCCGAACGCGAAGTCCATCCCCTTTACCGTGTATGGCATTTTCAGGTATCTGCCCCCTGCCGCGCTTTTCGCTACGCTGGATCCCCATGCAGGGTTCATGCCCGCTGCCCGCGCGAACACGTCAAGCATGTTGCCGATCCCTATGTCGAACGTCTCCCCGTAGACGTGGTAATGCCGGTGGGGCCTTTCAACAAGTCCCAGTATCTGGGAGTTGCCGCCGCTGACGTACAGCGCCAGCGGATCCGTCATAGAGTGCAAATGCCGCGCTATCTCTATATGTGCAAGCCCGTGGTTGACCGGTATCAACGGCACATTGAGCCTTCCCGCCAGCACCTTTGCCGCGAGATGCCCCACGCCAAGGCAGGATCCAATGCCCGGCCCCTACGGGTGCCGCAGCCCCTGTAGTTCGCTTGCCTCGACCCTGCCCTTCCACAGCGCA
>JAJYUY010000009.1 GCA_021792295.1 Microcaldota archaeon
TTCTTTTTCCGAGGTCTATTGCTATATCCATATTCACACCTGTTTATACATTACGCCGCAACATTAACTGACTTGTTGCGGCGTCAAGTGCTAGGAGGAGGAATTAAACATGTCAGACTTTTGTATAAGAATGCTGTGTTGAATAATTCAGCCGTTTTCTGAGAGTTCCGCTATTAGGACTATGACCCAAGGGTCTAAAAAAGACCCATGGGCAGTCGTTTTGGAGACGACTATGGAGAACTCTGTACAAACTGGCTTATATAGTGGATGGTCTGGCATATGTGGACACGCTCACCGGGCTGCACTATGTGCGCAAAGAGGTTAATAGTTCTAGTACGGAGTAGTAAGCATAGGTTGTTTTAATGAGGGATACAGGCATGGATGGCCGGCCGACACATTATGATCTGCTCGGCACCACAGCGATAATAGACTTAAAGAACGAGAAGGACGGGGGGATGGGCCTGGCCCGCAGGATACTTGGCGAGAATCCAAGGATAAGGACCGTGCTAGCGAAGGCGGGGCCGGTGAGTGGGGTTTACAGAACCAGGAAACTAAAATATCTTTTAGGCGAGAAGAGGTATATTGTTGAGTACAAAGAGAATGGTTGTGCTTTCGTGTTTGATCCGAGGAGGGCCTTCTTCTCCCCTAGGCTCTCGTTCGAAAGGTCCCGCATAATACGGCTTGTAAGGGATGGGGAGCGCGTCATAGTCATGTTCGCAGGCGTCGGCCCTTTCGCGATAACGATAGCGAAGGCGCACAAAAACGCCGAGGTCGTAGGCATAGAAAAGAACCCCTACGCCTGCAGGCGCATGGTCGACAGCATAAAGCTGAACAGGACGGCGAACGTCAAGGCTGTGCAGGGCGACGTAAAGCGCGTCTCAAGGAAATACGCGGGCTTCGCCGACCGGATAATAATGCCGCTCCCTTGGTCGAGCCTAGAGTTCCTGGACAGCGTTGTCGAGGTTGCCAAGCCGAGGGCGACGGTGCACCTGTACGTGTTCGGCGCTACGGATACTGTGTTGAGGGATTCGTGGAAACTGATAACAGAGCACATGAAGAAGAGGGGCTGCACCGCAAGGCGGCTCTTCAGCAGGATCGTTAGGCCCTATTCCGCAAGGGAATCCGAGATAGTGATTGACTTCGCCATCAGGAAAGCGGAATCCTGATTTTGCTTACACCCGCCTAAGCCCATTCTGGCTCAGGCCGTTGATTGGCGCCTTCCTCGCTGTGCTCGTTTTTATTATCTCGGCAAGATCCCTGTACTCCGCCGCCTTGCCCTCCATGCCCCACTGCTCTGCGAGATCTGCTGCAGCCTCATAATCGTATCTCCGCTCGCACAGTGCCAGTGCCTGTTCCTTCTTCCCCAACTCAACAAGCAGCTCAAGCGCTTCGTCCGGTCTTGTGGCCTCACACGCAAGCGCGTATGACTTCAGCATTTCAGGGCCGTGCTGGCGCGCCAACCTCAGCGCCTCCGCGTTCTCCGATGCCATCACCATGTTTTTTATTGCGCGCTCAATGTTGCCGGCACGCAGGAAAGCTTTGCCTGCGGCGGAGTAGAGACCGTCATTCTGCATGCGGTTCCCCTCCCTGTTGTACATGCCAGCGTGCGACTTTGATAAACCCCTGTTTTCGCCGACATTGGATGCGCCCATGAGTGTACCAGCAATGCCATCCCCGTTCGTAGATTCGCCAACCCGCCCTGTTGTCGCGCTTGAGCCCCTGGAAACTGTTCCGCTCATTATATCATCTCGAAATTATCGCTAAAGCTTCCATCGCATTTGGTATTTAAGGCTATCGTGCAGTCGGCCGTCACATCCGCTCGACCGCCTCGATTCCAAGCAGGTTGAGCGTGTACCTCATCGTATTGGCGAAGGCTATGACAAGCGCCAGCCGCGCGTCGCGCCGCTTAGCGTCGTCCGCCTTGAGTATCGGGGTCTTGTCGTAGAAATTGCTGAACGACTTCGCCAGCTCGTTCGCGTACTCGGCTATGACGTTGGGCCTTAGCTCAACGCACGCCTTCTCCACCATCTCCCTCAGCATCGACAGCTGCTTGACGAGCGCGAACTCCTCGTCGCCGCTGAGCTGGGCCACGTCAGCGGCCTTCACGCTGTTGGCGTCCCTGCCTGATTTCTCCATGAGGCGCATCGCCCTCGCGTACATGTACTGGCAGTAGGGACCGGAGTTGCCCTCGAAGGCGAGCGCCCATTTCCACGAAAACGTGATCCACTTCTCGGGCACCATCTTCAGGAACTCGAACTTTATCGCCGCCAGGGCCACATGCTCCGCGATCCTCTCGCGTTCGCTCTCCGGCAGCTCGTCCCTGTCCTTTATCAGGGTGCGCGCCTTCTCCACCGCGGTTTCCAGCAGCCCGTCCGCCGTGTTCTCGATTGCGATCCCGCGCCTGCCTCCTAGCGTCCCCTCCTCCAGCTCCACCCTGCCGTAGGCGAGGTGTATCAGCCCCATTGCTGCATCCTCCTTCCCCATCAACCTGAAGGCGAGCTTCAGCAATGCCTGCGGGTAGCTCTGCTTGACGTCGATTATGTTTATCACGCGCCTCGCGCTGCCGAAATCCATCCTCTTGCCGTCACGCGATGTCGTGTGGACGGGCTTGCCGTTCGGCTGCTTTTCTATGAACAGTGAGTACTTGAAGGGGTCCCGCAGCATCCCGAACTTCCACATATGGAAGGCTATGTCCTTCGCCACGTATGTTGGCGTGCCATCCTTCCTGACCAGCACCTTGACCTGCTCCTTGAGCCCCTTGAACTCGCCCGGCAGGTCGCCCACCTTGCTGAGGTCGATTATGACGCACCCCTCGTATTCCCCCTCTGTCTCTGTTTTTATGAAGCCCGAGCCGTGCATCAGCTCCATGGTTCTCTCGAACAGCTTTTCCCTGAGTATGTCGCCCTCCCAGACCTGCACGTCGTGGTATATGCCGTACTTGAATGCGGTCTCGTACTGGGCGCGGGTGCACTTCTCGGAGACCTCTCTGCTGAGCAGCGACTCGTGCGTGCCATCCTGCTCCATGAGGCCCGCGAGCTTCGAGAACTCCCCCCTGAGGTCCCTATCCTGCAGCTGCCTGTTGACGTTGGCGTATATCTCGCCAAGCCAATGGTCGAACTTCTTGGTCGGAGCCTCCTGCGTCTGTAGGTATCCCCAGAACGCCTGGACCGCCTGCAGCCCCAGCTCCTCTATGTAGTCCTCGCGCTCGACGGTGTAGCCGCAGGCCTCGCTTATCCTGGCCAGCGAGTCGCCGAGAAGCATGTTGCGCAGCTGGCCCACGTGCAGAGGGTGCACGGGATTCGCGCTAGGGTATTCCATGATCGTCTTTGCCCCATTTCCAACGTAAGATATAGGACTGCCCTCATGCAGTCCAAATGCGTAGTACAGGACGAGCCTCGCGAACATGCCGCGGTTTATCTGGAAGTTGATGTATCCGCCCTTGGCATTTACATTGCTTATGTAGCCGCCGCCATTTATACTCCCGATTATCCTCTGCGCGATAAGGGCAGGGCTCTCCCTCTTTTCCTTTGCTATCCTGAAGGCGATCGAGCACGAGATGTCCGCAAAGTTCGACGGGCCTATGCTGTTGTCCAGGCCGGCGTCGGAGTAGCCGAGGCGCCCAAGCGCCCCTGATACCGCCCTTTTTGCCTGCAATATTATCGTCCCGTATGGCGATGCGTCCATGGAATCGTTCCGTCAGATTACTTTATCAGCACTCTTATTAATCTTTAGTATAGAATTTATCGCAGTGGGCCTGTAGCTCAGCTTGGATAGAGCGGCATCCTCCTAAACTTCTTGGAAAGAGGTTTAATTAAGAAGGCGGAGCAAGGTGAAGGTCGGGGGTTCAAATCCCCCCAGGCCCGTCTCCTCTTTGGATGCACCAAGGAAGGCAGGGAGCCGGCGCGCCTTGAGAACCGAAACCCTAGAATGGTTATTTATCCTTTGCCGCCCTCTTATAAGCGGGTGCTGAGATGGCAAGGGCCAAGAAAGTGGACGCGCTAAAGGGGGTAAAGGAGCCTGTTTTCATAGTCAAGCCGGTCGCGAGGGGCTACGGGCTGGACTACCTGCACGTGACGCTCGTTGCGCTGGTCGTGATACTTGCGGGGCTTGCGTTTGCGCTATCATTTATGAAGCCCGCGGTAGTGCTGAAATGCGCAAACGGGACAACGGCCAACGGAACATGCGCAACCTCCGTGCACACCTCGAACCAGGTACTGCTCTCGGTAGAGAAAGCGCTCGCCAACTACCAGTCGGTCAACAGCTCGCTCTCGCTGCTGCCGTACTACTCGCTCGTCAACAGGGCGAACGCGTCGTACATGCCCTCGTCGGGGAGATGGCTGGTTGTCATACCGTACATCGACCCGTACAACACCAGCATAACGCTCAACTTCTCGATGCTGGTAAGCGATGCCAACCTCACGATACTGCGCGCGTTCATACAGAGCATAAACCCTAGGGTGAGCTACAACGAGACGGTCGTCGGACCCGGCTCGATTGAGATAGACGGGGCGCCCTCATGCACGACCACGAAGCCTGTCGACGCTTACATGATAACGGACCCGTACGCGCCCGGGGCGATAAGCGCGCTGCGCACCGCGTTCAACGCAAGCAGGCGCTACGGCAGTGAGATCAACATGAGCTACTACATCGTGTTCAGCCGCTATGCGATATCGAGATACCAGGGCTTCGGTGAGGCGCAGACGCAGGCGATCGGCGATTACATATTCTGCGCCTCTAAGCAGCGCGGCTTCGGGGACTTCCTGTCGAACCTGAGCATAGCATTCACAGGGCAGCCGCTATCCAACTACACGCTCAGCGACGTGGCGCAGGGCTCATCGCTCAACATGAGCGAGATGGATTCGTGCCTGGCCGGATCGACGCAGGCGCTCGACTACCAGGCGCAGCTGGCGAGCAAGTACAACATAGTCTCGACCCCCCAATTCGTCGTCGACTGCAGGTATCTTACGATCCCGCAGACGCTCGGCTACGCCATAAACTACTCGCTCTCCCATGAGGGATAGCGGTGGCCATATGTACATAATCGTCGGCATCGATCCGGGCAAGACCATGGGCATAGCATGCCTGGACCTGAGCGGGGGTCTGGTCTTCGCGGGCCACAGCGCCAACGAGGGCCTGAGCTGGGCCGTGTCGACGCTCAGCAGCGTGGGAATCCCCGTCATCGTCGCTGGCGACAAGCAGAATCCGAGCAGGATGGTTAGAAGGATAAATGCGGCGGTGGGCGCAAGGCTTTTCACGCCAGAGAAAGAGGAGAGCATCGCTGAGAAACGCGCCATCGGCAACGGGGCGCGGCTCTCAAACCAGCATGAGCGCGACGCGTACGTTGCCGCTGTCTCTGCATTCAAGCGCTATTCGAGCAAGTTCAGGCAGGCGGAGCACGCGGCGCGCGAGATGGGCATATCCGACATAGACGGGATAAAGGCGAAGGTGGTCATGAAGCACTCTATCGACGAGGCGATAGGGGGCAGACGCGCCAACAGGAGATAGGGCAGAAAGGAGGGGGGTTGAGCGCGTTGAAAGCGAGCCTTTTATAAGCATTCTACAAAAAGATAGGCTATTGGTTCCTATGGCAGAGGAAAAAGTCCACGAGAACATTGTGCTGGCGGTGGTGGTCATCGGGGTGCTCATGGCCGCGATCGACTCGACGGTCGTCCTTCTCGCTTTCCCTTCGATGACCGCGGCGCTGCACTCGAATCTCTCGACCATGATCTGGGTCATACTCATATACATACTGGTCATCGCGGTGCTCTCGATGCAGCTCGGCAAGGTGGGTGACATATACGGCAGGGGGCGCATGTTCAACCTCGGCTTCGCTATATTCACGGTCGCCTCCTTCCTGTGCGGCATAGCACTCACAGACACCCAGCTCATCGCCGCCAGGGCGCTCCAGGCGATCGGGGGGGCGCTCCTCCAGTCGACGAGCTCGGCTATAATAGCGGACACGTTCAGGAGGGAGCGCGTCGGCAGGGCGTTCGGGTTCACCGCTATAGGCTACAGCGTCGGGGCTATGCTCGGCATAATACTCGGTGGCGTGATAACCACCTTCCTAGGGTACAGATACGTCTTCTTCATCAACGTGCCCATCGGCATAGTTGCGGTGGTGCTGGGGCTGAAGTACTTAAGGAGCGCCAAAACAGTGGAGCACAAGATAGACATGCCTGGCATGCTGCTGCTCGGCATTTCCATCAGCGCGCTCGTGTACTCCGGCATAATGTTCTCGGTCACGGGGATGACGGAGAGGGTCGTCGGGCTGTCTCTGCTGGGCCTGGTCTTCCTGGGCCTGTTCCTGTTCAACGAGAGGCGCACGAAGCACCCGACCATCGATTTCGGCGCGTTCGCCAACAAGGTGTTCCGCAACTCGCTTATTGCGGCGTTCCTGCAGAGCCTGGGGTACATCGGTTCGGTCTTCATGCTGATAATGTACCTGCAGGGGATCAAGGGCTTCACCCCGCTCTACGCCTCGCTTCTTCTGGTCCCGTCGTACATAATGGTCATGCTGCTTGCGCCCTACATGGGAAAGAGGTCGGACATTCACGGCGCCAGGGGGCTCGCGACAGGGGGCATAGCGCTCATGATCCTCGGCATACTTGTCTATTTCTACATGGTGTCGACAAGCGCGAGCGTCTACATCGTGCTGCTGGGCTCGCTGATAACCGGGATAGGGTCTGCGATGTTCTGGCCCGCCAACACCAGCGCGGTGATGGCGAACTCGAAGCAGGGCGGGTTCGGCGCAACGTCAGGACTGCTCAGGCTTTTCGGGAACATCGGGCTGGTGGGCAGCTTCGTTATCGTCATTGTCGCAGCAGCATCGGCGATACCGAGAAGCGTGGCGTTCCAGATATTCGTCGGGAGCTCGAGGCTGACCGCGGCGGAATCTGCAGGGTTCGTGAAGGGCATGCAGGCTGCGCTTCTCGCGCTGATATTCATACTTGTGCTGGCGGCGCTCGCCTCGGCAACGAGGGGGCGCGAAGAGCGGAACGGCGCTGGCAGCCGTGGCGCTTCTGGGGCGCGATACGTAAGTGGCACCCCGGTGCCGGAGTAAATGCCGCGCAATCGCCGCGCGCCTCCGGCTCGCAAGATATAATAGGCCATGCCTGCATCCTATATTGGCTGATTTTATGCCGAGGGCGTCAATAGGGGAGGGAGGTAAAGGCCGAAACCGGGCGAGGGGAGGAGGGGCCGGGTCTGCAGCAGGGCATAGCCTGGTCAAGCTTGGCGCAATTGCGATAATCATGGCGGCGATTGCGGCCCTTGCGGCGTATTACCTGATGGGCGGCGCAAGAGCCATTGCCCCTCCATCGATGCCAGACATGGGCGTGGCGGTCCCTGCACAGCTATCGGAGCTGCAGGCGCTGAGCGGAGAACAGGCGAGCGCGGATCTTGCGGGGCTTATGCAGGAGCGCATATCAGGCATGCCCAGGATAAACATGACATACAACGGCTACGTGTATGGCCGCCTTTCCGGGCTGGGCTCGCTGGTATCGGTAGGCAGCCCGGTCGTTGTCAGCTATTCCAAGGCAGGGGGCAACATCACAGTAGGCACGAACATCACGGGCCTGCCCATTGCCGGGCCCGGCGAGCTGACGCTCTTCAACGGAACAGGCGGGTCGTCGTTGTGCACCAACCTCAATCTAACTGCGCTCCTCTCTGGCGACTACCTGGGTGTGAAGGTGAAGAACGGCATGATTTGCAGAAGATCCGATAATGGGGTCGGGCCATACGGGATAGACGTGAGGGGTATCGAGCACTTCAATCTCAGCGTGCTGGCCCAGTACGGAATATACGCAAACCTTACGACCGTATACCAGAGCGAGTACAATGGCATGGGATGCACATACCTCGCAGGGAACCTGTACCAGCCCTCAGAGAGCGGAACAGGCAGATTCGGCCTCTGCGTCGCGAACAGGAGCCTGGTCCCGCTGACGCTTTACCTCTCCATGAAGAGCCGGCAGGGGGTTGGATACCTGGCGCTGAATGAGAGCTCATTTGATGACCAGGTTGGTTGATGGGGATTGGTTAGGATCCTGCACCCGGCGACCTATGCGGCGCCCTCCCTTTTCCTCAGTATGCCTGATATTCTCTCGAGAAGCGCCATCTCGCCGTCGTTGAGCAGGTGCGCGTATTCCTTTGAGAGCAGCCTACGCTCCTCATCGCCGATGAACGTATACAGCGTCTGCCCCTCCTTTATCTGCCTGCCGAACGTCGCCCCCTCGACCGAGACAGCCACCATGTCCCCCTTCCTGGCGATCTCTACCGGCGTCTTCTCGTTCTGCAGCCCCTTCACCTTGCCCACTATCTCGCCGGTCTCGTTCATCAGCCTGTAGCCCGGCCTTACCCTCCCCTCGCGGACCTCTATCCCGAATATCGCCGGGTGCGATGCCCTGAACAGGGTGCCCGGCATCTGAACAAGCTGCCCTGGATAGGTCATCCGCTCCTCGATCCTCTGAATAGAGCTCTTCTCCTTCTCGGAGGCGAACGCCTTATACTCGTCGACGAGCTTGTAGATTATGTCGCTCCTTATTATCTTGACGTTGCTTACCTCGGCCGTCTCCTCCGCGTCCGCGTCCACCTTTGCGTTGAACGCGAGTATAGCGGTCCCCACAGGATAGATCGAGTTCATCGCGAACGCGTCCATTACGTCGCGCTTTGTAACGTTGCCCACGCTCTTCTTGCTTATCCCGTAGCCCGCATTCTTCATCAGCTTCGATATTGCATCGACGCTGCCTATCGAGTCCGCCTTCAGTATCACGCCCTTCGGGTCTGTGCTGAAGACCTCCCCCAGTTCCGCCTTTATCTCCTCCCTGTAATGGCCGTCGACCACCTGTATCACAGGGGATCCGGGCATCGCCTCCTCCAGCCCTGTGCCGCTGATCTTGACCCCGCTCGCCGCGCTGACCGATTCAAGGTACGTGAACCTGCTTGCGGAGTCCCCCGCCGCCGAATAGCTCTTTGGCTTAATCAGCGCCCTTATTTTCGCGGTGCCTACCCCGTTCGGGGTGGCGAACGCGATAGTGTCGTTGACCTTCAGGGTTCCGTCGTAGAGTATGACGTCTATCGTCTCGCCCAGCCCCTTCAGCTCCCTCCTCTCGAGTATGCTCCCCCTGCCCTTGCCCCTTATCTCCATCTTCAGGCGCATCTCGAGATAGCGCTGGGCCAGTCCCGTAATCACCATCAGCAGCTCCGCGACCCCCTCGCCGGTCTTGGCGCTTATGGGCACGATCGCTATCTCCTTCTGGAAGTCCTTTACCCTGGCGAACTGCTCGCTGTTGAGCCCGAACTCGCTCAGCTTCCCGATAGTCTCGTAGATCCTCGCCTCGAGCTCCTGCCGGACGCGCTCGTCCTGGCCCTTCAGCGACTCAAGCACCGACCTTGTGCCCGCCGGCCTCCAGCCGGTTATGAGGTCGATCTTGTTTGCCGCGACGACGAACGGGGTCTTGTACTCCCTCAGTATGTTTATCGCCTCTATGGTCTGCGGCTCGAATCCCTTCGATACGTCGACCACGAGTATCGCTATGTCGGCGAGGCTGCCCCCGCGCACCCTGAGGTTTGTGAAGGCCTCATGGCCCGGCGTGTCTATGAAGAGCAGGCCGGGTATGGTTATCCTTATTCCGGATCCCTTGAGCAGAGGCCCGCAGATGCGCTCTATCGCTGCCATCGCGATCTCGCTCGCGCCGATGTGCTGCGTTATCCCTCCCGCCTCCTTCGCCGCGACTGCCGTGTTCCTAATCCTGTCGAGAAGCGTGGTTTTGCCGTGGTCGACGTGTCCCATCACCGCTATTATAGGCTGTCTGATCACGCAATCACCGGCAGAATCACTATCTTTCTGCAACGAAGATTTAATACACTTCCGAGGTAGGGCGGATGGCGTTGCGGATGGGCGCGGCGCCTATTCAGATACTGTGCGGTAGAGTTCCTTCCTTGAGCCGTGGGCTGCGGCCAGCATCCCCCCCTTTATCGCATAGGTCTCGACGCCGTAGCGCGCCCTGATCTCTGCGGCAAGATGCCGCGATACGTTGCCGTTGTAGTCGAGCAGCATATGGTTCCCTATGAGCTGCGCGACGTCATTGCCCATCTCCAGCATCTTGTCCGGGTCTATCTTCGTTATTATCGCCGGGTCTATCCCGAGCAGCGGTCCGAGCTGCGCCGCAGGCTCCGCCCCCAGCCAGATTATCTTCGTGCCGTACTCGTTGGCAAGTTCGACTGCGTTGCTGAGGTCTATCTCGTGCACGCCATTATGCGCAACCGGGCCCCTCCCCATGAGCACGCTGTGGAGGTCATGGCCCGTCGCGCCGGCCTCCTTTCCTGAAGTGGCTGGGGCCTGCATCTGCGCGTGGTGCTCCACCATGTGCTCTGCGAAGTTCACGAAGTTGAGTGCGTCCTTGCTCCATATGCCGTTTATCTCGCCCTCGTTGCTCGCTGCCGCGTCCAGCATTCCCTGCAGGCGGACCGTTATGCTGCACGTGAGTATGCCCCTGGATAGTATCACGCTGGTCACCTGCCTGTAGGGGATGCTGTTGTAGACCGTGCTGCTGAATATGTTCCTCCCGGCGTAAATCCCCCAGAATGAGTTCTTTATTATGATTATGCGCCTGTTCGTGGCCAGGATAAAGGAGGGGGTGAGGTTGTAAAACAGCGGCTGCCTTATGAAGATGTGCAGCTTCTCCCCGCTCTGCATCAGCGAATTTGCTTCACGCAGTATCCTACGCACGTAAAACCCCATCCAACCCGTAACATTATGGTAAAGCGCCTATAAACGGGTTTGCATTTCTTTGGTTTACCTGACGTCGCTGGCATCGAAGGCAATAACGCTGTGATAAGGAACCTATAAAAAATCCCTCTGCGATTGGATATCGGTGCCGGTGATGAGCGGTAGGGAGGTTAGGCAGCGCTACAGCGACCTTTACGGCGGGATAGGGGTCAGGCCAAATCGATACAACATGCCCCACAAGGGATACAAGCACTCCATGCGTACCTATGTCTGGGTGACGCTGCTCCTGATAGGAGTCATGTCTGCGCTTTGGTTCGTGCTCGGCGTTGTGCCGAACGGGAGCGGCGCCATACCCCCGTCGTTTGCTCTCGGCCCGTCCGATATGTACTTCCATTCGATAGCGATAGGGATTACGGCGCTGCTCGTTTACCTTGTCATAATGGCGTTCGATCTCGACCGCTACGAGCCGAACATCGACTTCCCGATAGCGTACAGGGCGATGCTTGCCACGATGATAGGCGCTGTCGCGGCGCTCTTCTACCTCTCGCCGGTCTTCAATGCGGCAACAGCGCCGGTAAGCGACATAATAATGTTCGTGGCGCTGCTCCTGCTTGCCGATGTCGGAGGCGCGCTGATCGTCGAGCTTTACCTCCTTCCCGCAAAGCTGTCGGGAAGGTACAACCCATATGACAACACGATGGGCATGTTCCCGAAGATGAACCAGCTGCCGGGATGGCCGGACTTCAAGCGCATGGACGCCGCGTACTGGCTCACCATGGCGACGGTGATATCGGCGTTCATTGCGGGCATTATGGGCTTCCTCGCCCTGTGGATAAACCCGTACCATGTCTTCATAGCATCCCCGGCGATATTCAACGGGTACCTGAACTGGATTGGCGGGGCGGCCGGAGCGTTCGGCCTGCTCATAGGCTCGCATTCGCATGTGATAGGCATGGCGCTGATGGTCGGCGCTGTCGCTGTGGCCGCAAAGAGGTTCAGGGTGCTTGAGAACAAGGGCATCGCGAGAAGCGTTGCAAAACTCGGCCTCTGGGTCAGCGTTGTGGGAATCGCGATAATGACTCTCGTATTCATACTTGAGGCCTTTTCAACTATATGGCCTGGCGGCACTCCGCCTCTTCTCTTCGCAAGCGGCCCAGGCATTTTCCAGTTGTGGTCAAGCACGGCGGCGAACGGGATGGCAGGGGACGACAGTACGATGTTCCTCGCCAGCCTTGGCGCGGTCATAATATTCGTTCCGATGATGATTGCAAGGTTCAGGGGAAAGCCGACATGGAAAGACCCGATACGCATGTCTATTCTCGCTACCTGGATAATAGCGTATATCGCAACCCCGTTGGAGGGGTTCTTCATAGAGTTCCATGAGGCGACGCTCGCGGGTGGGCCGACTGACGTGGTTTTCGGCAACCTTCAGTACTTCTCGCTGTTCGGCATACTTATGGTTACGCTCGCGTTCCTCGCGATGGACTTCTTCCAGGAAAGCAGCGGGATAAAGAGGAGCGTCGCAAGGGCGGGGATGGTGGTTCTGGTCTTCGCGCTGATAAGCGGGTTCATATACGCGTTCGTCGACCCAGGAACATTGAATTCAGGCGGAGGGATAGCAGGGGTTACGCCGTGGGGCTGGGCGTTCTCGTTTGGGCTGCTGTTGATATCGGTAATCGTCATCGCGTCCATGTTTGCCGTGCGCTCCGGCAGAGACACCAGAAGGAGAGAGCCTGGGTTTTTGGCAAGAAAGCACCTAGCGGTGTAAACTGACCGCTAAGAACAACAAACGCCAAGATGAGTTCAAAAACGTAGGTGTGTGACATCCTCCCACCGATAAATCGTGTGGGCTTCCCGAACTAAACAACGATGATATTATGGATGAGAAGGGTTAGAAGGGTTATATACTTTGCGGGCAAAATCATACTATACGCTGGGACACAGCGGAATCCAAAAGGATAAATTTCGTAGATGGGAACATAAGACGTGGAATCCAACCATGCAAATCCGATGAAGCGAGAACATATCGAACTAAACAACGATATGAAGTCATAGCCTCCGATGGTATAAGGAGGCATCCTGTTTCTCTGCGGTTCGCTCTCATCCCACCGCTAAAGCGTGTGGGATTTCCCGCTCACGTTGTTAAGAATTATAATACAGCCAGAAACGCAGGACAGATCATCCCTGTGCCAGGTCATTGTAAGATAGCACATTAATCTTATAGCGTTCTTTTATCATACTTTTTCTAGTTCTGATTCTAGAGTCTTCAGTAACTAAATCTTCTTTTAAAACTATGGCGGTTGCCAATATCAAACAATCTATATAATCACTAAGCTCCCAGGATAACAAATCCGCCAGCTCTATTATTTTAGGATTATAAAAAGGCTCTATTTTTAGAGCGCTATTTATGATCTCAACCGCATCAATTACAAACTTTGACGGTAATTTGTATTTTGCGCATCTAGCCTGAAGCTCAAAGATCGATATTAAGCTTATTTTTACATCATCGATTGAGAGTTTTATTCTACCTTCATCGATTAGAGTAAGCAGATCGGTGTCTATGTCGACCTTTGCAACAGGCAATATGTATGTGGTATCTAATATCAAGCCTGCACCGCTTTTGATAATCCATGTCTGAATTTTTCAAATTCCTTCGCAGTAGTTTTTGCGACTCTCTTCGAATGTAAGATCTCGCTCAATCTCCCTTTATTTGATAGCGCCTGCTTGACAATTTTGTTTAGAACTTTTGATATCGCTTTTGAGCTGTTGTACTCTTCTACGCTTTCTTTCACTAAAGCCTCGTATACCTCTTTGTCTAATACTACGGTTGTGCGTCTCTCCATGAACTCACTATATGTTTATATGCTTAAACATATAAATACTTTTCCGTGAAAAGAATAATCGCCCGATATAGGCAGGCCATCGGAATAGCATGTATGATAATGGGCATAGTCCTGCTCGCGCTGTGAGCAAAGAAAGGTATATATTTGACGGTTCAGTAGTATCCTTATGGGCCTTAATAAATCGGCGGTTGTTACGGGAGCAAGCAGGGGCATAGGCAGGGCAATATCAGAGGAGCTTGCGCTTATGGGATATGACCTCATCATGGTCGCAAAAGACCCTAGGAGACTCAAAACGGCTGCAAATGCCCTCTCAAAAAAGTATAAGACGCAAATCGAGGGCTTTGCATGCGACATTTCAAAAACTAGTGATATTGAGCAGCTATCGCAATTCTGCGTTGAAAAGCACATGACCCCAAGCCTCCTGGTTAACAATGCCGGAATATATGAGCCGTGCGCCATTACAGACCCTATTGAAAGGTATGACAAGATTATGGCGGTCAACGCAAGGGGCATGATATGCCTGACCCAAAAGCTGATTCCGCTGATGAGAAAAACGGGCAAGGCCAGGATCGTAATCATATCGTCAACATGGGCGCAGGACTCTTATCCTGCCGACGATAATGTGGAAGGGGCCGCCTATGCGACTTCAAAGTGGGCCATAAGAGGGTGGGCAAGAAGCCTCAGGGCAGAAGTCAGGAAATATGGGATGGGGGTAACAGTCATCTATCCCGGAGCAGTTATAACGGACGAGTGGGAGGGGACAGAGTTGCCGCACGAGGTGTTCATACAGCCAAGCGACATAGGCAGGATAGTGGGAACTATCGTGAGTATGAGCGCGAATGCGGGAATAGAGGAGGTAGTCATCAGGCCGCTGTCTGGGGACCTCCGCGAATGACTGTTGGTTCTATGGTAAAACTAAACTTTCGGTAGTTAAGGGCAAAAAATGCAGTGCTGTATACCTGAGTTTCTGAACTCGAGTGCAGAAACTCAGGTATAAATGCGCATAATATTCGTCAGCCCTGTTATCTGGTGTATCTGGCGCCGTTACTTATACTCCATGTATGGTGGTTAATATTGTCGCAAAGCCGCGTGGTCTTTGAGGCTATTGTAACTTGCGATGCAGCAGTTCTTCCCCCGATCAGACCAGAACCGCAACGAGTATGCCGATGAATACGAAGGCCAGGTAGACCGATGAGAACTTGAATAGAGTCCATGCGGCCTTGTCTTCCATGATCGTCTTTGCGCTTAGGTACAGTACGATGGCCATCGGTATGGCGATTATCGCGGCATAGTATATGCCGAGGAACAGGACCAGCGAGAGGGATACGAGCGCCATGGCGATGTTGAAGAGCGCTATCGCGAGCGCCCCGTTCCTCGCCTTCGCCACCGCGGTCAGCATGGGAACCCCAGCGCCGTGGTAATCGCTGCGGTACTTCATCGCGAACGACCATATATGTCCTGGTATCCAGAAGAGCACGACCAGCCCGAGGAGGAAGCCGGGGAGCGTGACGGTGCCGGAGGCTGCGGCGACACCAGCCCAGACGCAGAAGCTGCCCGCCAGCCCCCCTATCACTATGTTGAGCCTGCTCCTCCTTTTCAACAGGAGCGTGTAAACGATTATGTAGAATACGAGCCCTAGAAGCACCATCACGGCCGCGAGCATGTCTATCGCGTAGGCGGCGATGACGCCGAGCGCGGCGAGTGAAAGCCCGTACGCCACGGCGATGCGCGCATCAACCCTGCCCGTCACGCTTGCGCGCCTGCTAGTCCGCTTCATCTGCCTGTCCAAATCTATCTCAAGAATCTTGTTCAGGAGCTCTCCACCCGCGCTCGAGGCGGTTATCGCGATGGCCAGAAGCAGTATAGCCTGCAGCGCGCCTGGCGCGCCGGCGTATGCGATGGCGAACCCGGCGATGGCCGACATGACGAGCAGGGCAACTATCTTGTACTGCATGAGCCCCAGGTAGTCCCTAATGCTTCCCATCAAAAGCGTCCCATAGGAGCGGTTCCCCATCCCACCATTATGCAAAGAACTTATAAAAGCTTGTTCGTGAATAGATAAAGGCAGCACATCCTTGAAGGAGAATTTGCATGAACGGGGTATTGCTTATGGCTTACGGGAGCCCGAGGAACGCATCCGAGATCAAGCGCTACCTGACGAGCGTCATGGGCGGCAGCGAGCCTAATGCTGTTGTCGTGAGGGATTTCGCAAACAGGTATCTCGCGATAGGCGGGATCTCGCCGCTGATCGGCATAACCGAGAGTCAGGCAAACGGCCTCAGGATGCTCATCGACCCCAACGCAGCGAACACACGCGTCTACTTCGGCATGAGGCACTCGGAGCCGTACATAAGCGGCGCGGTGGAGAGGGCCGCCATAGACGGGGTGGAGACGCTGAAATGCATCGCAATGGCGCCCCATTATTCGGTCACATCAACAGAGGCGTACTTCGATGTGGTAAATAAGGCGATCGGAAGCGGCAAAACCACCCCAAGCTTCGTAAGGTCGTGGCACCTCAACGCCAACCTGGTAAGTTTCTGGGCGCAGAGCGTGAAGCAGGCCTCCAAAGGGCTCGAAGACCCGTTCGTGATATTCTCTGCGCACAGCCTGCAGGAGGAGGCCGAGAGGGAAAGCCCGTACAGAGCACAGCTGAATGAGACCGCCGAGGCGATAGCCAATGAGGCCGGAATAGCGGACTGGACGCTCGCCTTCCAGAGCAGGGGGGCAAGAGGGGATGGATGGTACGGACCGACGGTGGAGGAAGCAGTGAGGGGGAGCGGACGCAACGGCCCGTTTGTCATCGCGCCGATAGGCTTCGTGTCGGACAACCTTGAGATACTCTACGATATAGACATAAAGTACATGGGCTGGGCCAAGGAAAGGGGCATGGAGATGAGGAGGGCACGAATGCCAAATGATTCAGAGCTTCTGATACGTGCGCTCGCGGATCTTGTCAGGGGAGAAAACACCGGGTGACGTGATCCCATGGACAATATCATTGTGGGGACGAGGGGAAGCAAACTTAGCCTGATCCAGACGCAGCAGGTCCTGGACGGGATTGCGGGGCTGTTCCCTGGCGTTAAAACAGAGCTGAGGGCCATAAAGACAGAGGGCGACATAAAGAAAGAGGAGAGGCTGTCGGAGATGGCCGGCAAAGGGGTCTTCGTCAAGGAGATAGAGCAGCATCTAGTCGAAGGCCGCATCGACATCGCGGTGCACAGCCTGAAGGACATGACGACAAGGATCGACCCCAGGCTACGCATAGCAGCCGTGCTCAAGCGGGCGAACCCGCTCGATGTGCTGATATCGAAGGACAACGTGAGACTGGACGCGCTCAAAAATGGCGCGAAGGTCGGGACGGGCAGCATGCGCAGGAGGAACCAGCTCGTGCACTACAGGCACGACCTTGTTGTGGATAATATACGCGGCAACATCGAAACAAGGATAGCGAAGCTCGACGCAGGCGAATACGACGCGATAGTCCTCGCTGCGGCGGGGGTGGAGCGCGCAGGGCTCTCCGCCAGGGTGGCAGAGCAGCTATCGCCGGGGATCATGCTGCCGGCGCCGGGACAGGGAGCGATAGCGGTCGAGACAAGGGCCAGCGACGTCAGGACAAATGAGATGGTCGGGAGGCTGAACGATCCTGCGACGATGGCGGCGGTTACAGTAGAAAGGACGGTGCTTGCGAGGATCGGTGGGGGGTGCGAGGTCCCGCTGGGCATACTTGCCAACGCAAGCGCAGATGGGCTGCATGTGGACGCGTCCATGACTGGAGCAGATGGCAAATGCTTCCGCTACTCGTACGACGGATCGGCCTCAGATCCGACAGAGGCCGGCCTAAGGATCACCGAGGAGATACTTATGAGCGATGCCAGGGAGATAGTGGGGATGGGAAGCCCAAGCTCTGGGCTTTGCGGGAAGGTGGTCATGGTCACCAGGGAGGAGGAACCGTGGGGCGGGCTGTACGAAATGCTCATGCAGAAGGGGGCGGTGCCGGTCTACTTCCCCACCATACAGATAAGGGCGCCCGATAGGATACCCGAACTCGAGTCGGCGATGGAAAGAATCGACACTTACGACATAGTGGCTGTGGCGAGCAGGCGCGGAGCG
The DNA here is from genome assembly GCA_021792295.1 of Microcaldota archaeon. Classification (GTDB taxonomy): domain Archaea; phylum Micrarchaeota; class Micrarchaeia; order Micrarchaeales; family Micrarchaeaceae; genus JAJYUY01. The sequence continues at coordinate 17,680 of JAJYUY010000009.1, forward strand.
GAGGCGCTCGCCAGGGCGGCAGGCAACGAAGCAGGGAGGGCAACAGGAAGGGCAAGGGTTGTCGCGGTCGGGGATGAGACAAAAAAGGCGCTGGAGGCGCACGGGATATCTGTCACATACGTGCCGCGGGAGGCAGCGGCAGAGACGCTCGCTGAGGGGATAACCGACGTGGACAGCAGGAGGGTCCTCGCAATAGGCTCCGACAGGTCGGATTGGGCGATTGCGGAAATACTCGGAAGGAGGGGGGCGATCGTTGACAGGATAACCGCTTATACCGTAGGGGTGCCGAAGGTTTCGCAGGCAAGGATAGCGGAGGTGCTTGGGTATAAATACGACTTTGTGACGTTTGCAAGCCCCTCTGCCGCGCATGGTTTAAGGGAGACGCTTGGCGACAAAATGGGCGCGCTGATGGCCGCCAGCAGGGCGGTGTGCATCGGCGAAACGACCGCATCGGCCTGCACGCGCCTTGGGATCGGTGTTGCGGGGATTGCAGAGAGGCACGGGCTTGCAGGCATGCTGGAGGCAATGGAGAAGCTATCCAGGGAGGGCTGATGGGTTGAACGACCTTTTCATCAGGGCGTGCAGAATGCAGAAGACAGACTACACACCGATCTGGCTGATGAGACAGGCGGGCAGGTACATGCCGGAGTACAGGAAGCTTAGGGAGCGGCACAGCATCATGGAGATCTACAAGACCCCTGAGCTCTCCGCGCAGGTCGCAGCACTGCCTGTAGAACAGTTCGGCGTTGACGCCGCTATACTCTTCGCCGACCTGATGACCCCGATGGAGCCTGCAGGGGTTGAATTTGAGCTTGTGGAGAACGTCGGGCCTGTTGTAAGAGACCCGATAGCCAATGCAGGGGACGTGGCGCGGATCAGAGAGAGCGTTTCAGGGGAGCTCGGCTTCGTTGCAGAGGCGATGGACGTGCTGAAGGGCAAAGTCGGGGTGCCTGTGATAGGCTTCGCTGGCGGGCCATTCACCATCGCATGCTACCTCATAGAGGGCAGGCGCTCTGAGGGGCTTGAGGGGACGAGGAGGCTCATGAGGGAAAAGCCAGAGGTTTGGGATGCTCTGATGAGGAAGCTTTCGATTATCGTTACGGACTATATGATGATGCAGGCTGGCGCCGGGGCGGATGCGCTGCAGCTGTTCGACACGTGGAGCGGTATGCTAGGCAGGGAGAGCTACCGCCGTCAGGTAATGCCCTACACAAGGGGGATATTCGAAGAGCTGAAGAGGCGGGGCGTAAAGGTACCGTTGATACACTTCTCGCTGGATTCGGGGGCGATGGCGGGTGACATTGCCAGTACGGGGTGCGACGTGGTCAGCGTCGGCTCCATGAACGACATAAATAGCGCCTGGTCTGGCATGGGGTTCAGGAAGGCCATACAGGGCAATCTCGATCCCGCGATTCTGGAAAAAGGAGGACAGAGGATGAGGACGGCAGCGAAACGTATATTAGACTCGGTGAACGGGAGGCCGGGCCACATATTCAACCTAGGCCACGGCATCCTGCCGGGCACGAAACCTGAAAATGTGAGGGAGCTTGTTGAACTTGTAAATTCTAACCACCGGGATTGTATCTGAAGGCCATCGCCCGAAGCACAAGATGCGCGTCAGGCACATCTCCGACATGGAACCTTTTTATACCGTCGATTTTTACCCTATTTTCGCATATAAGTACTTATACTACTTATACATTCATTTAAATGAATTTATAGAGATATAAATTATATAAATTCATTTATATCATTTAAATTATAAGGGGCGTGGGCGCCTGAGCGTGCGTGGGCACGTATGCTAGGCCATCAAGCGTAGGCCTTAACTTTCTCTGGCCTTGCCCTCTTCCTGATTATCTCGATGTCGGAATCGGCAGCTTGCGCCCTTACCGTTCTAGGTATCTTTGTTTTCTTAGGAACGAAGATCGCCGCCTTCTTGGCGGATAGCGTTGTCTTGTAGCCTTCGACCTGCTCAACGTTCTGTGGGGTAAGCTCCTTCACGAACTTGGCATCGGCCACTGCCTTCTGCTGCGGGTTTTCCTTCGAGACCGCCACATAGTCTGGCCTCTTTCCAGTCTCCAGCGTCTGCTGCGGCTTCACCTTGTACCCTGCGAAGAAGCGGGAATTGCGCACCTTGTCCTGGAAGGTTCTCCACCAGCTGCTTAATGTCATAGTCTAGCTATCGCAGTCAAAAAATAAAATACTTTGCATGTTATTTATTCTGTTCTGGTTGCTGAGACTCTGTTTGTGTCTTTATCTCTAGCACGTTAATACGCACTTTACATATATTTTTCCAGCCTTTTGGATATCGCCCGCTTTCGTTCAAGAAGACACGTGGGGCAACAGTCTTTACCTCTTCGCCGTCCAATACGTTGATGATAGGGCTATCAAGTGCATCTTTAACTGCGTATATGAAGTATCTCTCATTGGGCTTTCTCTCAGTATTCAGAGTTGCATACTCGTTAGGCGATATGTTCATATCGAATGTTCCGTATTCTTTTGTACCCTTAGACTCTATGAGTTTTATCTCTCCTTTAGGTGTAGTCGATTTTAGGTCATAACCTGGCGACATACTCAATCCAACAGGACGTGGATCTTCCACGGTACAGCCTTGGCTGAGTTCATAGCGTTTTGTGGATTCGATGCCGACTTCCTCCGCCAAATCTTTAAGCGGCTTCTCATCATCGCACTTCAATTTCTCCCTTAGAAAGCTTCGCCACACTCTCTTGTCCGCACTTCCAGACTCCATCAGTGTCGGGCTGACAAATCTGGGTTTCCTTTCTTTTATAAGTCCCAGTCCTATTAGTTTTTCAATTTTATATTCGGACTCGTATTCTTCTGGTATAAAGAGTAGTTCTGGTTTTTCCCATCTACCATCTTTGGTTGGTAATGTCAGATATGACAACTGCACGGTTAATTTATCTGGATGCTCCTTCAAGTACCTGATAAAGTTTATCTTTTCTGCATCGGCCAATGCTACCCATTCTTCTGGAGTATATTGATTAAGGTCACGAACGTCGTCCATAGTCAGCTGTTTAATTTTGAGCTTGTCTTCTAGAAATTGGAGTATCGTTGTATTTGCGCATATGCCTTTATTTACAACCTCAAACTCGGATAGTTTGCTTTCGGGGATACTAGTGTCTTTCACTATGCGGACATCTCTAGGCGATAGCACCCTATCATTGTTAGTCAATACGAAAGGCATGGCTTGGAGTTTGGCTAAATCGTTATCATCTGGTGCAGTTCCTATCAATTTCAGGTAGAAGTCTTCAAACCATTTCGTATCTTTTGATTTCGCTTTGTTGGCAAAAAGAGTGGCTGCCTCTTTACTGTCCATAAATGAGGTGATAGAGTCTGGGCCTTCTCTTATGCCACCTAATCCAGGTGCGTACTCCACATTTGGATCCAGAGGCACTGCGCCATAAGCGTTTTTTACCTCCTCAATGCCCAATAAGTCAGTTATATCGTTTGATATGTCTATAACTTCTTTCATCGAAGCTAGTCTCCCAGTGACATCAAATACAACGGGGTTTGTCTTAAGATGGTTTCGTAATGGCTCTATTATCCTCTTGTTTATTATCTCGTTAGCAGAAGTTTCTGCATAAAATACGTTGCTTACCTGATATTTCCACTTTTCATTCTTAAGGAAAGCAGGTATGCAGGACTTGACTATTAAGTCATAAAGGCATTCTGCTGTCCAAACGTTCCATGCTGCCTCTCTGTTGATGTCGCTTCGGCCGGGGTTTGTTAGAAAGTCTCCTTGCATTATGAACCTGAATGTCGTGCTTACGTCCCTAAGTGGCAAGAAACTATAAACTCCAAAGTGTATAGATCCGCGTTCAAGGACAATCCCTCCTTTTTCATCAAGTTCAAATGCTATTAGTACCTCTCTCTTCTTGACTTCGTCTCTCTTGAATTGTCTGGTAACTTCATCGTTTTTTATCGTTTCTGGAACGTCGTAGGTCTTTTTGAAAACGGCCCACCTGTTTGATGTGGTTTTCGATCCGCTTTCTTCTTGTGTCTGATAAACCTCGTAGTCCGAAGCAGTGCCTGGTACTGTAACTTTCCTTATGGTTTTCTTTACAGTTTTACTATCAATTGTAGAAGTAATTCTAATTTCCTTCAGGTTCTTGAGAAACAATAGTAATTTGCCAGAGATCACTTCTGACTCTAACTGGTTTGCTATTATCTGCTTTATTTTCACGTCATTAATCAACGGCAGTTTGAATGATGTTCCGTTAGTTCCTGTGCTAGTGTCTACCCATATGGGCATCAATTCATACGGTAGGTTAGGGTCTGATATGACCTCCCTGTCGAATTTGAAGGAGTATGCACCAGAGCGTATCTGGGGGCTATTCGATATCTTAAAGCATGACTTGAAGCCCACACCCAGATACCCAAGGTTGTATTCTGGGTTTTTACCTGAAGAGGCAGAGTTGCATATGCTTTCAACATCCTCTTTAGAGAAGGGCTTCCCATCATTTGTAATCTCTATCGAGCTATCAGAAGCATCTAACTGGAAACTATTGCTGTTTGCATCGTCAGCATTCTGGATGAATTCTATTATAAAGTGTCCACTTGATGGGAAGTTTTGGAGGTTTAGCCTAACCGTATTTGCAAAACCTTTTAACACGATTTTATCAGTGGTTTCGTATCTTTTGTATATCTCTGATATGTGGCTTTTGGCGTCTTCGGCTTGTTGGTTTGGCATAATCATCTTACCTTGGTGGAATTGTCAACCATCCTACATAGTATGCTTGCAAAGCCCAAGTACTGCATGGTAGCTATAGGATCATTTTGCGCTACGACGCTATGTGCCTTCGGATCTCTTATGCCCAGTACCGCTCCAGAAAATAGCATCATGAAGCCTTTCTGCTCGGCTTCGTCAGAGTCGGTGGTGTTTCCATTTACTCTTAGAACAGGATTATTTGCGCTGAATACCTCCTGCATCAATACTGTGCCAAATTTGCCCTTTATAGCAGCTTTTTCTTTTACCATGATTTCTACTTGTTTGAATGCCTCCAAGATAGCTGATGGATAATGGCCGTCCAAAAACAGTTTTTGACTCGCCTTTCGTATCCTGGGATGTATGTCAAACACTGTAAAGTAGTCGGCCCCTTTTTTATTGCTTGACAGCCTTGCTTCATAAGGCCTTAGCTGTCTCCATTTAGCATAGCCCGTCTTCCTCAGAAATTTTTTGCAGTTTCTCAGTGTGGATGTGAGATTTGTTGCGCTGATCTTATAATCACTATCTAACCTTTTGTCTATCTCGCCTGTGCTCCTCACATTCTCAAAGTACCCGTCTTTCCAAAGAGCTTCTATGGCCTCTTTAGCCTTCACTCTTGTCACCTTTGGTCTCGAATTTACTTTCTATGGCCTTTATGCCTTTTGCAGTGATACGGTAGGTGCGCCTCCCTGCCTTCTTCTCGTCGTGCTCCATTACCCATCCCTTTTTCATACCTCGCCGTATATCCTCGCTGGTGTTTTTTGAAACAGGTTCACGTGCTGCCCTCATAATTTCTTCTATGTCCTCTGGCGTAAAGGATTCTGCAGACCTCTCCTTTTCTAGGTAGTAGCCACACGCCACTGTCTTCTCAGTGTAACCCGACGCTTTTGTTTCCAGCAGGTACTCGTTAATTGATTGGCCCCGGAAACGCGCAGGTGTTGCTTCTACTTTCTTATCCTCCAACGCAGAGATTCTGCGCTCGTGGTCTTGCACCATTTTTATGATGTCTTCGTCCATTTACTCGACCTCATTTTCTCTTAACGTAAGCCCATTTGCCACTCTTCTGGATCCTCGTCAGGCTCTTTTGCTTGCCGACAAAGGTTAACAACAGGGTGCTCGCCACCCCTGCGTGTGTGTTGTAATAACCCTCCCTGTTGAGCTCTGCTATGATCTCTGCTATACTCTTGGGCTGATCGAAGAAGCCATTAGCCATGAGCATACGTATGCCGCCGGCCAGACCTTCATAATTTCCCTTCTGGGTTACTGGTTTCTCTCCACTTTCTGGGAATACCGCCTGCTCGAGTTTCTCCACACGGGCAGCGAGTTCATCAAGCGCTTCTTGTACGTCGTTCATTGGGATCACCACTATGTGCTTCCGAAGAGTTGCCTCACATTGTTGATGGCATAACTAGGAACCCAGTATTTACCGTCCTTTGAGGTTACCAGCCTGGCAGTCTCCAGCTCCCTAAGCGCTGGGTACACTGATCCACGCGCGAGGCCTGTAGAGCTCATTATCTCGGTTCCTGCAGTCTCCTCATCCATGTTGATCTTGAGCTTGAGAACTTTACGTGAGAGCAGGATTATCAGGATCTTCTTTTTGTTGGGAAGATCTGCGAATCCTGACTTCGT
>JAJYUY010000033.1 GCA_021792295.1 Microcaldota archaeon
AAAGAGCTACCCTCGGACAGAGGGGAAGTTACGCTCAGGGAGATATGGCCTCTGCGGTGCAACAGGCATCGAAAAGTCGCATCGAGGAACTGAGAACCGATAAAACACATCCTCTGCTGGATGCGGTGATTGCATGACGCAGAGGAAGCCCACGCCGTTTACGGGTGGGAGGATGTCACCTTGTAGAGAAAAGTAAATAGGGCTTACCATGATGAAACAGAGGGAATCCGGCGACGCTGCGTTCAGGAGATGGGCCAATAACTACGAGCGCTATCTGTTCATGGAATACAGGGAGGGCAGATGCGCCTCCAACAGCTCAGCCTGCGCCCCCGAAAACGTACGCGCTGAGATGAACTCTGTTGTCGATGCAATACTGGAGTCGTTCAACGGGCTGACCAAGGGAAACAGGCCGGGGAAGCAGGAGGCCAGGCTGTTTGCAAGGATGAAGCTCTTTGCCATCTCCACGCTCGAGGGGCTTTACGGCAAGGATCCGGAGTCTGTGCTCAAAAACGCATACGAGATAGGCCTGGCGAAGAACCATGACTACGGCACCGACAACATAACCAGGTTCGGCGTTGTAGGGCTCCTGACAAGGACCAACGACAAGGTATGCAGGGTCATAACCCTGGTCGGCAAAAAGGAGAACCACGTGAAGGACGAGAGGCTCGAGGACACTCTGCTCGACATAGTCAACTACGCCACCTACGGGTTAATGCTCACGGACGGCGTCTGGGAGTGATGGAATGAACCACCTTGTAGCGATGCCGATCGACAATGCGCTTGCCGCTTCGATAGGGAAGAAGGGCACAGAGGGGAGCATGATATTCTACAACAGGAAGGTTGGCGACGGAATAGTGACGGTGCTTGCACCGGCCGACCTGGAGGGCAAGTTCCACGCCCTCCCGAACTCGCTCATACTCGCGGAGCAGATAGTCATAAGCACGGCATCGGTCGACAGGGCGTTCGGGGAGGCGGTCGTTGCCGCGTCGCTGCTGAAGAAGCGCACCATATTCACCAAGGACAACGACGTCAGCGCGATAATATCAGGGACCGGGTTCGAGGGGCTTTCCCTCTCAGACAAGGATGGCCTGCTCGACGCGATCCTGTCGTACAGGAACCCCCCGAGCGATGGCCCGGTCAGGGTGGAGATGGACAGATCGTTCAACGTGAAGGGCGTGGGCACAGTGCTGCTTGGCATAGTGACGCGCGGCGTTCTAAGGAAGCACGACAAGCTCTACTCCATGTCTGGCAAGGAGATCATCGTTAGGTCGATACAGTGCCAGGACGAGGACGTGAACGAGGCCGGGCTCTATGCAAGGGTTGGCATCGCGGCGAAGGGGATAGACGAGAAGGATGTCAACAAGGGCGAGTTGCTCTCTACTGCGCGCATACCGGGCGTCAGGTCGATAGACGCAGAATTGAGGGAGAGCGGATTCGCAAAGGAGCAGATCGGCAACGGCGCGCAGTACCAGCTGTTCACCGGGTTCGGGTCATGCAGCTGCGTCGTCTCCGCAAAGGAGGGCGCAAATGCGACGCTGGCGCTTGACAAGGAGCTGCAGATAGAACGCGGTGACACGGTGCTGCTCGGAAGGCAGAAGCAGCCGAGGATATTCGCGTCGTGCATGGTGAGATGAAGGGGAAGCAACGGGAACCTATACGGATAAATAGGTTCTCTGAATTAAGCCATCGGCATGCATGGTGTTTTGACGAAACAAACCGCAAACGCGATAGAGGTGAAGGGCCTGACAAAGAGATTCGGCGGCTTCACGGCAGTCGACAAGATATCCTTCGACGTACGCGACGGCGAGATCTTCGGGCTGCTGGGGCCGAACGGCGCGGGCAAGACCACCACGATATCGATGCTCTCGACGATAATCTCCCAGACATCCGGCTCCGCGCACATCTACGGCCATGACGCGTTCACGGAGAAGGACGCGGTCAGGGCTAGCATAGGCATAGTATTCCAGGACCCCAGCCTCGACGACGAGCTCACCGGGAGGGAGAACCTCGACCTCCACGGCAGGCTCTACGGCATGCCGGACAGGGAGCGGAAGGAGGTCATAGGAAAGGTGCTCCGGCTTGTCGAACTGGAGGACAAGGCGGGCGCGCAGGTGAAGGGGTATTCGGGCGGCATGAAGCGCAGGCTGGAGATAGCGAGGGGCTTCATGCACAAGCCGAAGGTCCTCTTCCTCGACGAGCCGACGATAGGCCTCGACCCGCAGACGAGGAGGAGGCTCTGGGACTACATACACGACCTGAACAGGAAGGAGCACGTCACGATAATACTGACCACTCACTACATGGAGGAGGCGGACGCCCTGTGCGACCGCATCGCGATAATCGACCACGGGAAGATAATAAAGCTGGACACGCCCGACAGGCTTAAGGACTCCCTTGGCGGCGACCTTGTCAGGCTTGGCGTCGAAAAGAGGGGGCGTGCAAGGCTCATCGCATCGATAAGAAAGGCGAAAATCTCGAAGCGGATAAGGGAGACGGACGAGGGCATCGACATAACGGTCGCCAACGGCGGGAGGTCGCTGCCGGGGATCATGGACGCGGCTAAGGCGACCAAGGTTCACGTCGACTACGCCACGGTTAAGCGGCCTACGCTTGAGGATGTGTTCATAAACCTGACGGGCAAGCAGATAAGGGAGGAGGCGGGTGCGGCCGGCGGGCTGAGGGGCTTAATGCTAAGGAGGAGATGATGGGGAGCATAACCGGAACGATATACGCGCTATGGCTTAGGGAGGTTACAAGGTTCCTGAGGTCCAAGGCAAGAGTCCTCGGGGCTGGCGGATCCCCGCTGCTCTGGCTGGCGACGTTCGGCGTAGGGATAGGCTCCCTGATTACGATAAGCAAGGGCACAAGCTACCTCGACTTCATCGCACCAGGCATAGTAGGCATGACGCTATTGTTCAGCAGCATCTTTGCAGGCGTTAATGTGATATGGGACAAGCAGTTCGGTTTCATGAAGGAGATGCTCGTGGCACCCGTGCCAAGAGCCGGGATAGTGCTCGGCAAGATAGCCGGCAGCACGACCGTCTCGATGATAAGCGCGCTCGTGATACTGGTGCTTGTCATAGCGGTCGGCATAATCCCGCTCTCGCAGGTGACCGCGATCGGCGTTGTTCTTGCCATAATAATGATGCTCATGATATCGGCCTCGTTCGTCTCGCTCGGTCTGATAATCGCGTCGCTGATAAACAACATAGAGGGCTTCCAGGTGATCATCAACTTCCTGATATTGCCTGTGTTCTTCCTCTCTGGTGCGCTATTCCCCATGAACAACGTGCCCCTCTGGCTGAGGGGGATAGCGGCTATAGACCCGTTGCAGTACGGGGTGGATGGAATGCGCGGTGCGCTGATAGGCATCAGCACCTACCCCGTCTACATGGACTTAGGGATCATGCTGGCGATAATGGCGGCGCTGGTGCTGATTGCCGACATCATGTTCAGGCGCATGCAGGCGAAATGATTTAAGGGGCTTTGTATAATATACAGATTCAAAGCGCGTGAGTCGTATGAACATAGGCGAGATGATAGAGGAGACAAGGAGGACATGGAAGATAGACCCGAAGAGCCGGTACGAGGACAGGGACGTAGCCGTCATGTACTCGGCGATGGCGCTCGGCGGGGAGATAGGCGAACTTCAGAACATGCTCACCAAGATCCACCGCAAGAAATACTACACAGACGGTCACTTCAATCCGGAGATGGAATCGGAGATCCCCCAAGAGATGGCCGACATACTATACTTCCTGCTCAGGCTCTCGGACACGCTCGGCGTCGACCTAGAGAGGGCGTTCATGGACAAGATGGGAGAGAACAGGAAGCGCTATCTCCAGGCGAGCCCCTAAGAATTCATATCATTACCGGTGGACCTATCCTGTTAAGCTTTATGCCCCCTCCCTTCACAATGAAGCGGCTGTGCTCTACCGTCACGTATCCCATGCCCTCGCTCAGCGGATACACCATCTCCTTTTTCCTGAGGGTGCCGCAGAACACCGTCTTTCCGAACCTCCTGAGCAGGTGTATGTGCCCCAGGAAAAGGTAGCTGTCGCCCACATCGAAGCCTTTCTTTGTCATCCTCTCTATCATGTGCGGCGCGAGGTCATGGCCCGCTTTCCTCGCGGCCTTTGCCGCAAGCTCCGCAACGCTCTCTATTGCGTTCGTCAATGCCCCGTTGCCCATGGCAGCCCGGCCTTCGAAATTGCCGTGGAAGAAGAACATGTTGCCCAGCCTGAACGAGAAGGGATCCTTGTTCATGAAGCGCTTCCTCGCGATGAACCTTGGCACAGACTCGCCGCCATCGTAGTCGTTGTCGCCGAGCAGATAGGCCGTCCTTCGCAATTGGAAGAAATCTTCATACCCCTTCACGAATTTTTCATGGAGACCGAGCATCCCAGAGCGCGCCTCCCTCCCTTCAATGTTGTCGCCAAGCAGCACTACATGATCCGGGTTCTCGCGCTTTATTACCTCACCGTAGAGCATGCTGTACGGCTCAGGGTAGTGAATGTCCGAAAGTATGAGAAGCTTCATAGGCTACCACGGCGCGGGGAGCAGGCTCCCCAGTTTCATGGTCTTGCCCTTGTCCGTTATGAGCGCCGCCCCTACGTCGCCCGTGTGCGCGTATCCTGATATCACGTTCCGCTTCGCGACAGACCTCGCTCTTTCTAAAAGCGCGCTGATCGTTGTCCCATCCACGCAATCCTGCATTAGAGGGACTTGAAAATCTTTAAACCCTCGCACTTCCGGTAATGTGAAAGTCTGACATGTTTAATTCCTCCTCCTAGCACTTGACGCCGCAACAAGTCAGTTAATGTTGCGGCGTAATGTATAAACAGGTGTGAA
>JAJYUY010000010.1 GCA_021792295.1 Microcaldota archaeon
TTGTGATTAAATAGTCCCAATTTACTTGTTGTTTATATCTACCCATTGTAGCTCTTGGATTTTTATTTAATTCATCCTGTAATAATCGCTCAATTTTACAGTAGTCCTCAAAATCATTCCATCTGAGCGGTCTTATTTTGAATGTTACGGCATTTTTCATTTCAATCACAAAAATTTAAGTAAAAGAGGGACTTGAAAATCTTTAAACCCTCGCATTTCCGGTAACGCAGAAGTTCCAAATATTTTTGCATCGATAATACAGATCGCGGCGGACCAGTCGCAACGACCTGTTTGCAGAGGTAGACGTCTACAAACGTTAGCGGAGTTGCCGCCTTTCGATGACAACCACCGCAGGTTTTCCAAATGGAATTAGTATCCAAAATAAAGAATATGGCACTGACGGTCATCAGTGGCGCAAGTCTGATTTCAAGAAAGTTCGGTCACTGGCATCAAAAGGGGGATAACGCATGCAAAACATATTGCCGCAGTCGCAATAGGTTCGACATTTGGATGCGCCAACACAGGACTTCCCTTCTCCATGCTAAAACTATGTTGGAAAAAGGTAACATTTGAGGCTTCTATATATAACCCCATAAAGATTATGGGCCTGGAGAGATTTGAACTCTCGACATCTGGCTTATAAGACCAGCGCTCTGACCAGGCTGAGCTACAAGCCCATATTCGATAAGTATCTCTCAGGCACGCTTAAATCTGTTTTCATCTGGCTTGCTAAGCCGTAGAATCAGCGACCTTACCCGATCCTTGATGCGCCAAATAATCCCTCTGGATCCTGCCATCATCCCCTTTTTATCGCACCTTGCCGCCCTCCTCGCCATGCCAATGTGCCCGTACATGAGACTCGCCACATCGTACTCCCCCACCTTCTCGAGTATTCTTGCGCAACTGACAATTCCCCTTATCGCGGCCGGCCTATGCTCGATGTCAGCCAAAGCGTGCATAAACGCAAATCCTGCATCCTTGTGCCTGCCCACCTCCTTAAGCGCCTCTGCGCAACGCATGACATTCCCGAACTCGCCAATCACCGCCCATATCTCCGCGGCATCCAAGTGGTCCTGCCTCCTCTCGGAAATGGCGGCGCACCTGCCGGCCATCTTCAGGTTCCCTCCTATGTACCAGAGATGCGCCGCAGCGGTCATGTTGTTGCTGCTCTCCAGCGCCTCTATGCAGTTGACCATCTCCTCGATCTCGCCTGCCTCGAAGTAGCGGTACCCTGCCTCGAAGTAGTCTCCGTCAACAAACAGATCCCAGGCCTTCTCACTAAGCTCCAGCGATCTATTGAAACCGGCCGCGCCGCTCCTCATCAGTCCCTGCAGCCTCGCCCCCTCTGTGGCGAATATGCGGTTGTTGTTCGCCTGTATGCGCAGGAGCTCTGCCACGGAATCGCTCCCATGCCTCCCGTCCGCCGCCGCGTTCCTGCTGATCAACCCTGCAAGGTTTACCATCGTGCCAGGCATGATCACTGTATGGAGCGCACCCATCAGACTCAGCTATCATATGTGCGCATAAGGCTAAAAACCCACCACCGCTCATGGCATGGTATCGTTGTTGTGAATCCATGGCGGCTTCTGCGGCACCTCTGGGAGAGTGCCTGTGTAGTTGACCAGCTCGTAGATCCTCACAGGGTCGGTGTAGTTGATGAAGTTGGTTCCTGAGGTGTAGTTGGGGTAGACCTGCCTGAAGCCCGGCAGCTTCCCGAGAAAGAATCCCTTGTAGTAGTTGGAGTCGTAGAACATGGACGGCGCGTCGGTTATGGTGCCGTTCGGCCCGTTGGGCAGGTATACCACAGGATACTCGACGAACGGCACGTTCTGCACGTCCTGGACCCCAATGTATTCGCTCACCTGTATGACCGCATTCAGCGCGGTGCCGTTGCTGTCATACAGACGCAGCACCCCGTTCGCGTTAGGTCTGGAGCTTGTGCAGACGGTCTGGTTGGCCAGAGCGGTGCCTGTGACCAGGTAGGTCCTTATGTAGGGCGTAGAGTTCGATGTGAGCTCGCAGTAGTCGCCTATATTCTGTTGTGTCCCGTTCGACGGGAGCAGCGCCGCCAGCGGGATCAGCGCATACTGCGGGTCGTGCGCGAGCTCGCAGCTGGAGGTGCCGAGCTGGTAAGGTTGACTCTGCGCCCTGCCCTGCTGCACTGCGTACTGGTATGAGGTCTGGTTGGTGTCTATGCACGCCAGGAAGTTGAGCGCCCCCCACTTCGAGATGAGGTCCTGGTCGAAGAGCACGTACCGCGACTGGTTCCCGTTCATGTACCGCGCCAGGCCCTGCGGCGTGTAATTGCCGCCAAGCACGTACTGCGCCGCGACCGCGTAGTCCTCCTTCGGCACTGCGTTGTCTCCCCTGAGCACGGCGGCGCTGTTGCCGAACCAGTTTATCCAGGCTCCGTAGTCCCACCGCGCGCGCACCCTTGGCGCGCCAGGCCCGACGTTCGTCCTGATCCATGCCATCGCATTCAACCAGTATTGCGGGATCGTGTTGCAGTATATGCTCACTCCGATGACGTTGTTCCTGCTCGAAAGCGTTGAGCAGGCAGTGCCTGCGCTTACGTGGGCCGAGTATGTCACAGACGCCGAGATCGATTCCATCAGCGACGCGGACTCACCGTACCTGAACTGGGGGGATATCGAGATGAACAGCAGCAGCACCGCGAACGCTGCTATGGCGGCGCTCGTCCCTATCTTCCTCCCCTCTGCAACCGAGTAGTAGAGCACCGCCGCTATCGCTACCAGCGGCACGAACACGCCGAAGACGAAGTAGAGCCCGAACATCAGCACTATGTAGGCGATATCCCTCTTCTCCCTATATATGGAGCTGCTTATCTTCGGGTATTTTTTCTCATCGGAGAACCTGAACCCGGACTGCACCAGGTAGAGGATCTCCCCAAGCATTATGCAGAACAGCATTATGTACGCCACCCCAAAGTGGGGCATGTACTTCACCTCAGAGAAACCGGCGAGCGCGAGCGGGATCCCTATCGAGAGGTAGAGGACCCCTGTCTTGCTCCCCCTCGCCAGTATCGAGGCTATTATCAGCGCGATCGATATCGTGAGAACCAGCCACACTATGATCGGGAGGCCCCCGACGCTCTGGCCCAAGACCCCGAATCCGTTGAGGCCGAAGTTGTATGTCACCCCGGTCGGTATGAACTCCTGCACCGTCATGAAGAGCGGCGAGGACGGGGTCGTGAACCTTGTGCTCAGGTTTATGTAGCTCTTGAACGGGTGCCCTATCGGCGTGAAAAGGATAGCGCCAAGCATGACCAGCATGGCGGCGACTATCAGGCCCGCCCTGACGTACCACCCATCCCTTCCGATCACCCTCTTGGTCAGGTAGCCGATCAGGTAATCGCCCACAAGTATGATCAGGAGGGCGCCAAGGGGTAGCGACACGGTGAAGGGTATGTGCAGTATCGAGGGCACTCGGTTCTGCAGCGTCGACTGGTAGGGCAGGAAGAGCACGTATATGATCGCCATGGTCGCTATGACTATCGCGTTCATCTTGTAGAAGTCGGTAAGCTTCTCCTTCTTCATTATATATATTGCCCCCTGTATGAATATGTATATCGCGAGTATGCCGGTCGTGACGGTGTAATAGTGCGCCCCAAGGAAGGTGGAGGCGAACGCTATGCCGGCCAGCACCGCAAGCCTCCTGTCCTTCATGTTGCGTATCGCCAGCATGAACGTCGCCGTGAAGAAGAACAAGGTCATGATCCCCCACGGCTCGACCAGCTGCTCCCCGGCTATGAAGGTGGAGATGAGTATCGGCATGGCGGACGCAAGCCCTGCCCCGATGAGCGCGATCCTCTCATCGTACTCGTGATAGAGCAGCATGAACACCACGAAAACGAGCAGCGCGGCAGTTATCGGGGGATAGATGCCGCCGACGTAGCTCATCAGGCTGGTATTGAACGCTGCATAGTGGAAGTGCAGCGAATTGGCCAGGCTGTACCAGTACGCCTCCAGGTAGGGCACTATCGGCTCTATCCTATGGTTTACGCCTGCCGCAATGACCGGCCAGGCAGCATGGTCTATGAGCAGCTGCTGCCCGTAGCCGAGTATGTAGTGCGTGTCTATCATGTCGTAATAGGGGTCGAATTCGAAGAAACTAGGCGCGACAACCACGCTCTGCATGCGCGTGTAGAGTGTGACCAGCATGAGCGCGATCAGAATCGCCCAGACCCCCCAGTGCACCTTCTCCACACTGAAGCGCGGCCCTTCCAGCTCCTCTGCAAGCGCCCTCTCCTCCGAGAGATGCGCCTTCATCAGGCCCACAACCGCAGCCCTGTGGCTGTATGTCATGGTCTCCTTCTCTTCTGCCTTCAGCCCTGGCGTAGACATCTCCTCCTGCTGCCTTAAGGAGAGCGCCCTCTCCTCCTCCTTATGCCTCTCTATGACATCTATGCCCCTGTTGTACTTGCCGAGCTCCTGCCTGACCCTTGCTGTCTCGTCGGAGACCGAGACCACGCTCGCCCCGACCGATGCGTAAACCCTGCCCGCCCATGCGCGCAGCTCCCCCAGCATCCCGTTCTTGTAGGCGAAGGCGAGCCCTATCAGCGTGAGCAGCACCGCGTTCGCCTCGAAGAGCGCAAGCGAGAACGAGAAGAAGTGGATGTAGTTCATCAGGTAGGATTCCAGCCAGGTCATCGCCGCTGGGCCCAGGAGCCCGAATATGAACCCTATGACGACTATCTCGAAGTTATGGAGCTCTGTCTTCCTGAGGAGCACGAACGAGAGCAGAACGCCTGGCACCGACAGCGAGAGAAACGCGATCAGCACAGCAGCAGCAATCCCAAACATCGCATCAGCTGCTAAGTATTGACTTAGGTACCTCTATAGCCTTTATCTCACGGTCTGGGAACACGGTTCCCGGTGGAACTATCCTTACCTTGACTCCTATCGCCCCGTATTTCGGGTAGGCGGTCGCGTGCGAGACCCTGACCAGCTCTGTCACATCGCCGGCCTTGGGTATGTATCCGAGGCTCTTCCTTATGCTCCTCTTCTTCGCTCCTTTCGCAGCGAGCTTGCCCCTCGCTATTATCTCAGCGCCCAGCGCCCCGTTGCTTATTATCTCCTTCAGCGACTGCTGGATCACCCTCCTCGCGTTCATGCCCCGCTCAAGCCTCTCGGTTATGCTCTTGGCCACTAGAAGCGGCTCCAGCATTTTGTTCTCGACCTCCATCACGTTTATCTGCGGGTTCTCTACCTTGAACTTATCCTTTATCGTTTCGGTTATGCCGTCTATCGTCTTGCCTCCCCTTCCTATAACCCTTCCCGGGTTGAGGACGTACACGGTTATCCTCGTGATGATCGGGGTCTTCTGTATCTCTATCCTGGAGAAGCCCGCCCTTGACAGCTCGCCCCCAAGGAACTTGGATATGTTGTACTTTACTATAGAATCCTCTATGAACTTGCGCTCTATGCCCAATCAACTCACCTTTCTCTCGACCCCCCTATTCCCTCCGTCCTTCTGCCTGGCTTTCCCCCTCTCGCTCTCCTGCGCCTTCCCATCCTCGCTGTATTTTATCCCTATTTCGACCCTTGCGAACTCAAGGTCGCTCCTTCTCGACTTCACGCGCCCCTGGGCGTGGCCTGGCGCGTTCCTTATCCCCTTCGGCGCGGTCCTCTTCGCTATTAGCGTCTTGTTCGCCGCGGCGTGCACCACGACCATCGATTCTGGGTCCTCCCCCTTGTTCGTCGCGTTTGCGCCGGCGTTGACGAGGACCTTCCTCACGATGGCGGAGCACTTGGCAGGGAACCTGCCCTTCCTGCCCCCGAGCTCATGCCTCGAGCCCATGTACTTGTTGTGCCTCCTGTAGAATATCGCGCGCTCCCCCCTAGAGGCCTCCTCCAGGATCGCCAGCGCATCCGAGAAACCCCTGTGCCTTATCGCATCGCAGACCGCGCACAGATCCTTGAAGCTGGCGTTTATGTCCTTTGCGCCAGCGAACACGATGCCGTTCCTCTCCAGGTTGTATGAGTATTTCATTTGACCGCCAAGAACTTGCTTCCGCGGGTCGCCCTGATCCCCGGGTCAGAGTGCAGGACGCGCTTTGTCGTATGCGCGTACTCGCCCAGCCTGTGCCCCAGCATCGCCGCAGAGACGTAGACGGGCCTGAACTCCTTGCCGTTGTGCACCTCGAACTTTATGCCGACCCAAGACGGCTGTATGACCGCCTCCCTGATGTGGGTCCTTATCGGCTTGGCGGACCTGTCCCTTATGTGCCTCTCCACCTTCTGGAGGAGTGCCCTATAATCGATAGAGTTTCTCCTTACGCTCCTCCTCTCCCTCGAGTTTATCATCTTGAGGTAATCCTCTCCCCCTAGGCCGACCAGCTCTGTCGGCGTCCGCCCTCTAAATGCTATCCGCTCCACCATGGAATCATCTCTTCCTCCTGCCTACCCTACTCGCTGCTATGTGCCCGACCTTCCTGCCCGGGGGAGCGTTCCTGGAGGTCATGCTCCCCTTGCCCTTGTGGTGCTGCTTGCCTCCGAACGGGTGGTCGACAGGGTTGCTCTTGACCCCCCTGATGGTCGGCCACGTCCTGTTTATCGCATGCATCCTGTAATGGTTCTTGCCCGCCTTGACTATCGGCTGCTCTGTCATCCCACCCCCGGCCACAACGCCGAGCTGCGCTCTGCAGCTGTTGCTCAGGTTCACGGTCGCCTTGGACGGCAGCTGCACCGTGGTTATGTCGCCGATGTGCGCCACTATCGACGCGTATGCGCCAGCGCTCCTAACATACTTGCCGCCGTCCCCCTGCCTCGACTCTATGTTGTATATCGGTATGCCCTCTGGTATGTCGCCAAGCCTCATAACGTTGCCGAGGCCCAGGCCTGAGCCTGGGCCAAGGTTCACGTGCACCTTGTCGCCAACCTTGATGCCCTCAGGGGCGAGCATGTGGCCCTCTGACATGTCGTCATAGATTATGTGCATTAGCGGCGCGGTGTGGCCTGTGTGGTTCATGAGCCCGACCACCTCCCCGAGCAGCGCATCCTTCGAGTTCGACGAATATGAGACGCCGATGTCGAATGTTCCTGGCAGCTTCGTGTAGACGTTCGAACCCTTGCCCCTCCTCTGCTGCCTCAATTTCTTTCCCATCGCTACACCAGCTTAAGCTTCATCGCAACTTCTCCCGCGTTCGAGCCCTTCGCAAGCTTTATGAACGCCTTCTTCTCGTTTTTCGGCGTGTTGACCGTCCTTACCGCGGCGACCCTGACGCCGAACCTTTCCTCGAACTCCTTGCGTATCTCGCCCTTCGATGCCCTGAAGTCAACCATGTATGTTATCAGGTTCTGCCTGTCTATAAACCCGGCTGATTTCTCTGTAGATATCGGATACCTAAGCACTCCCATTCTCATCCTCCTATCCTGATCCTGTCTATCGCGCCCTGCACCGCAGACACGGCCGCCTCGCTCCATATCGCTGCCCTCCCCGGCCTGCCCCCCGGCGCGAGCAGGTTCGCCGATATCCTCCCAACGGCGCACACATCAACGCCAGCGATGTTGCGCGCAGCCCTCACCGCCTCGCACTCCCTCGACAAAACTATCAGCACCCTCTTCGAATAGCCCCTCCTGCTGGAGCCCCTACTCAGCCCCTTCCTTGTCCTAGGGCGGACAGAATCCAGCTCGCCGCCGAGCTTGACCGCCCTTATGGCCCTTATCATGTCCTTTGTCCTCTTTATAGACTCCAGCTCATTTGAGACCACGAGCGGCTTCATGGTCTCCTTCGAAACCGTTGCCGCGACCGCGCTCTCGAGCGCCCTCCTGTATTCCTCCCTATTTATCCTCTCTACGATCCTCTTCTCGACGACATGCGGGTGCGCCCTCTTCCCTGTTACCGAGGATGGGATCCTCCTGACCCTCCCCTGCACGCCGCCCCCGAGCTTCTCCCTCGGGCGTATCGCGATCCCCATGTGCCTGCCGGTCCTGTACGAGTTCATGGCGCCGTAATACGTCGCGCTGGTCTGCATCCCCGCAAGCGGGTAGTGGCCCTGCGGCTGGAGCCTCATCGTGTTCTCCGCGATGACCGCCCTGAGTATGAGCTCCGGCCTGACGCTCTCCGTGAAGATGCCAGGCAGCTCCATGCCGCCCTTTCTGTTCCCGTCAATTGAGAGCACATCGACCTCTGTCATAAACGCACCATTCACCTGTTTACCGCCATGTACAGGAGCTTCGGCTCCTTTATCCCACTCTTGTTCCTCCCTGTCACCGATTTCCTTACCCTCACCATCCTCTTGGCCGGCCCTGGTATGGAGCCGGAGAGCATGAGGAAGTCGTTGGCGATCAGGCCGTAGTTCTGGAAGCCAGCCCTTGGGTTGATCCCTTTCGCATCCTCGCCGCTCCCGATCCTAACTATGCGCTTGTTGTACTCGTTCCTGTAGTGGAACCCCATCTGCCCTGCCTGCGGTACTGTGTAAAGCACCTTGCCCGGCGTGAACGGCCCCAGCGACCCCACGTGCCTCACCTTCTGCGTCGCCTTGTGGCTAAGCCTGGCGGTGCCGAACCTCTTTATGGTACCCTGCCATCCCTTCCCCTTAGACACAGATGCGACATCGACAAACTCCCCGTTCTTGAACACCTCTGCCGGCCTGATCCTCTTCCCCATCGCACCGGCCACGAAGCTGTATTTCTCCTCGACTGACGCACCGCCTAGGCTTGATTCGAAGCGCACCCTGTGATGCTGCCCTGTTGGCGTGCCCTTCACGTTCGAGACCAGCAGAGCGGTAATGTCGTCGAATTCAGGCAGTCGGGCCTTGAGCGATTCCAGGGACTGGTGCCTCTTTGGCTTCTCCTTCGCAGCCCCAATGTAATCGCTTGAATATGATTCCGCAGCCGCCTCCCTGTATCCCGACCTCCCGTTCCTCCTGTAGAACCTGGCCCCGTAGAGCGTGGTTTCGGGTATCTCGAGGAAGGTGCACGGCTTACTCACCTCTGCGTTCTTCGACGGCGCCTCGCTGTCGTCCATCATCGTGAAGTGGCTCATCCCTGCCTTGTAGCCCACCATATTCGTTATCCCAGGCTGCGTTATGTACACCGGTGCAGAGCGAAGCCTGGGCAGGCGTCGTCTGGCACGCCTGCGGTGCCAATATTGCATTGATCCCTTGTGCGGCATAAACTCCAGTCCTACCTGTGGGCATCGATGCTTCAAAATAGAAGCCGATTATTAGCGATATTAATTCTTCCCTATGCACTTATATACTTTTACCCGGCTGCCCTGCCTTTGGAAGTTTTGCGAGCTTGGACACTGAATCGATGACCGAGAGATCCCTGAGGAGCGAGTTGACGAGCGCCCTGAAGGAGGCCATGTCCCCTGCCTCAACCTCAAACAGCGTGCGGTCCCTGCCCTGCCTTACAGATATCGCGCCCCTCCTGTCCTTCTCGTCATGCAGCGCCCCCCCTGCCCTGACGGGCACGGAGATCCTCGCGGAGAAGCTGCGCCTAGCCATTGACCTCTCCGTTTATGAGCGCCTCTGCGTCCAGCCTGTCCATCCTTGAGAGGCTCTTTCCGCACGCGCACTTGAACCCCAATTCAAACGCGGAATCGAATGTATGGACGAGCTTGTCGTTCTTGTAGCAGTTGTTGCAGATAAAATAGTCGTTGCATTCCTCCCCTACGACAATCGTCTCCTTCTCAACGCTGCTGACGCGCTCCAGGAACGGGTCAAGCTTGCTGATATTCACATACCAGGCAAACGAGAGCCAGCCCTTCGTGTTCTTTGACACATAATAGTTGGTTATACCGTAGCCCTGCATTATGTTGAGTATTCGCCTCACCGCGTTTATCTTCATGCCCAGCTGCTCTGCTAGGTACTCGTCGGTCCTTGGGGTGGCGAGCATCGATATAACCTCAACAGCGGTCTTGCTGACGTTCTTCTTCAGGTACTCGGTTGCGTTGCCGTTGGCGAGAAGGCGCTCTATCTCCTTCTTAACGACGTCTGGTGGCATTATGTTGATGTTCGCCCTGGTCCGCTGCTGAGCTCCCGCTACCTTCTTCTGCGCCGCCTCGATGGCAGCGCCTCCTGGCCGGCCGGCGCGGTTGTGCATATTGCGCACCTCATGATGCGAATGTTGATGGTCATACCTTGCGCGTACAAAAGACCGCGCATGGCGCCCATGGCCGGCCTTGGCCGGTCTCTTGGCACGCCTTTGCACGCGTGCAGCGGCGTTCCTCTTGCTAATCTTGTGTTTATTGCTCCTTGGCATTTATGCACCATTGGTTTGGGGTTTTACAACCGATAATTAGACCATACTTAATTACGCATTTGGAATATTTATATATTCTGTTTCAGCAGATTCTGGGACAAAAGTCGACTACTTTGATCCCCTTACCATAACATAGACTTTTTTCCCAATATATTCTTTCGGGCAGTCTATTTTTGCACCTGTACCGAAAGGCGTTACTGGCTTTTCAAAAACCACAAGGATATCATCGCTGATCTTAAGTTTGTTTTTAATCAATTTTATCTTCCTCATAAACCCACACTATAATATATATTAATATATATTTAAATACCTTTCTATACAATAATATTACAATGAAAAAGACCAAAAGGTTAACGAATAAGCAGTTCCGGAGGTTTTTCAAGGAGTTTGAGGAGCTGAAGGAGAGTTATGGCAAACTATCGACGAGAACTTCAACTGATTGGAAAGGATATGAAAGGGAGTATGCTGAAAGGGTAAGGTATGTCGCAAGGGAGCTGAACCACATTACAAAATCTGCAATCGACATTATCAACGTTAAAGACTCCAAGTTTGGGAGGCCTGTGAAGCTATCCCTCCAACAAAAGGTGGTCGCCCTACTCTTGAAATCAATCTTCTCGGAGAACAACAGACCGATGGCCGGTCTGATGTCGCTTTTTGGTGCATTGCGGTATCGATGTCAGTTACAAAACGATTGAAAGACTATATTCAGACGAATTGGTGCGGATAACCCTCATAACATGTTTATTTTGACGGTAAAACGGAAATGCGACAAAAAGGTTGATACGATCGGCGACGCTACAGGTTATACCCTAACGGTGACGAAGCACTATCGAACACAGGTCGACAAGGAAGGGTACAGGAAGTTTGTGTACTCGTTCAACCTCATTGACGTAAAAACAGGATTATATGTCTGTTACGGTTCGGGTGTAAGGTCAGAGAAGGAGGCATTCGAAAACGCGATCAAGATGCTGCGGAAAGTTGAGAAGGCTGCAGGGATGACAGTCAACAGTGCAAGACGGGACAGATACTACAGTTATCAGTCGACCTTGGGCTATTTTGACAACGAAACAATATTGTACATACTTCCGAAGAGCAATACCAAAATAAACGGATCTTCAAGATGGAGAAACATATTCAGGAGGTTGATGAAGAACCCTCTGTCTTACCTAGTTGAATACTACAAAAGGGAGAATTCTGAGAGTGGTTTCTCAACAGACAAAAGAATGGTGGGATGGAAAATATGGCAGAAGAGGGATGAACGGGTCGATACTGCAATAAGTTGCGTCGCGGTCCTACATAACCTTTTCAGAATGGGTTATAGCTGACTTTTGTCCCAGACTCGAGTTCTTTGCTGGCGTGAACAATTCTGAGCGACATAACATATTCTCCGAACACGTTCGTATCACATCCTCTGCAGGGCATAACTGCAGATTATGTCATACGTCCAAAATCGCTGGATCGCCTCAGTGATTAGGTTCTCCTTCTTCCTGCTTACGGTATTTTCCCTGACTACTGCTCCTCATTTCGGCTCCAGCAGCACAACCGCCGCCCTTTCGACGTCGATGTACTTGCCGCCGTATCCCCTTGCGCTGTCCAGGCTAACCCTGTCCAGAAGCGCAGGGATGCGCTCTGTAACCGTCGGGTCGCCGCCTATCAGCCCCGCCATGGCCATCGCGATGGAATAATCCATCGTTTGCTCCCTCCTCGTTGTATACTGGATCCTCAGGAATTCCTTCATGTTGCTTATCTCCTTCGCGCTGATCTCCCCATCCTGCACCTTCTTGAACTCTCCCACCATTACCTTTTTGGCCGCCCCGACCTTTGCCGGCTCTGTGCCGCAGTCGGCCGCTATGAACCCGAAGCTCTGGTAGCTGTTGTAGGTGCAGTAGGGATCGTACGACAGCCCCCGCTTCTCCCTGACCTCCTCATACAACCTGTATCTCAGCAGCTCGTTGACGACCAGCATGTTGAGGTACTCGTCGATGTTGTCCGGCCTGAACTCCCCACACTTGAAGCCCACCCCTATCCTCGCCTGCTTAATCCCCTTTTTCTTCACCTTCATAGTGGTGCGTTTCTGCTCCTCCCTGGCGATACTCCTCGCCTTCTTCCTGTAATCCCTTTCGAAATCCCCGAAATAGCGCTCCGCAAGCCCCAGCGCTCGCTCCTCTGTTATGCCCCCGGATATGGAGACGACCATGTTCTCAGGGGCGTAGTTCTTCTCGTATATCTCGAAAAGATGGTCCCTTGTAATCTTCTTTATCGTCTTCTTGTTGTCTCCCCCTATCGGCATCTTGACCGGGTGCTTCTTGAATAGCGCGCGCGGCATGTAGTCCTGGAAAAGGTTCTGCGGGTTGTCTATGCTCATCAGGTTCTCGTTGATTATGGGGCCCCTCTCCAGTTCCATCTCCTTCGGCGGGATCGTTGAGCCCTTTATCATGTCGGATGTTATGTCGATGGCGCGCTCGAACTTGCCCTTGTATGACTGTATCAGGTACATCGTCATCTCCCATGAGGTGAATGCGTTCTGGTAGGCGCCGATGCTCTTTACCTCCTCGTTTATCTGCCTCCAAGTGCGCCTTTCCGTCCCCTTGAACATCATGTGCTCGAGGAAGTGCGCCGACCCGTTTATCATTGGGTTCTCGTCGACCGACCCGTACCTCACCCCCACGGCAAGCCCCACGGTCTGCAACGCAGGGTATGGGTAGCAGACAACCCTCATCCCGTTGTCCAAAACATGCGTCTTTGTGTTCACTTGATCTATCCCATTGCGAATTGATGCAACCAAACTAATAGGCGTGTCTAAGCTTATATCATTTGCCATACAATCAAAACCATGCAGCCCATCCTCCAGCTGGTCGCGGCCCTGCTCTTCGACGGCGCAATATCGTGGGTAAGGATGCTCATCGCACTGTTTCTATCCATTTTTGTCGGGATCGGATTCGGGATAGCCGCCAACAGGTCATCCTCCGCCGAGCGGGTCCTCCTCCCCCTCTTCGACATCCTGCAGACGCTCCCGATACTGGCGTTCTTCCCGTTGGCGATCTACATCGTGATGGCGACGCTGCCGCCCGTCATAGGCATAAACGCGGCCGTCATACTGCTCATATTCACCAGCATGGTCTGGAACATAGGCTTCGGTGCGTACGAGGCGATACGGACCATGCCCAGAGAGTTCGCGGAGGTTGCCGAGACCTTCCGGCTCGGCCCCATGGAGCGGCTCAGCAAGGTCCTCGTGCCCGCGGCAATGCCGAAGGTGGTCGAGCAGTCGATGCTCTCATGGTCCATAGGGCTGTTCTACCTCGTGACCAGCGAGATATTCTCGACGGGGTCGCAGCAGTACTCGGTAAGGTACGGGATCGGGGCTGCCCTGGTGCACCTCGCATTCTCAGGGGACATTGCCTCGTACGTTATCGGCATAGCTGTATTCATAGCCTTCGTGGTGGTGACGAGGCTCACCCTCTTCAGCTACCTGGAGGACAGGTTCGTCAAGAGGGACCTTGGCGTGCGCCGCCCCAAAAAGGGCCCGTCAATGATGGTGGGCGCCGCGGTGGAGCGCAGGTTCGAGATAGCGGGAAGGATATTCGAAAGGAGGACCGCCGCCGCCATCGGCAGGCTGACCAGGATCAGGGAGGCCAGGAGGGTGCAGAGAAGAATCAGGGATGGGAGCCTGATTATGCTTTTCGCTCTAATCAGCGTGGTGATACTGATACTGCTGACCAACAGCGGCATAAGGGCGGACGAGGCTGGCGTATTGTACGCGATGGCGCTCTCGCTGGGCAGAATCTCGGCGGCGCTGGCCGTCATAGCTGCAATATCCATTCCGCTTGGCATATACATCGTGTTCATCACAAAGAATGGGGGATCTTATACAAAGCTGTTCCAGATACTGGCGTCGATCCCGGCCACGCTCCTCCTCCCGGCGCTTGTGATAGCCCTAAGGGGCGCGCCCTCCGAAGGCGAGCTCGTTGCGCTCCTTATATTCTTCCTGAGCGGGTTCTGGTATATGCTGTTCGGCATAATATCGACAAGGGCGACGCTGGACCGTAGCATTGGGGAGGTGCGCGAGGCGTTCGGGGTAAGGGGCGGCCGTGCATGGAGGTTCGTTTACCTTGGCGCGATAATGCCGGGCCTGATAACCGGAACGATAACCGCGATAGCGGCGGAGTGGAACGCGAGCATAGTCGCAGAGTATTTCACCACCTCCGGCGTCGGCGCTGGCACGGCGGTCGTGTCTGTAGGAAACGGGCTAGGAAAGCTGCTGGACCTCGCCCTCTCGTCGGGAAACCTGCAGCTCATGGCGCTGGGGCTCATAAACCTCACCATAATCATAATAGTCCTAAACAGGGTTGTATGGAAGAGGGCATACAACAGGGTCATGTCTGTCTACCGGTGATGCGATGGAGCTGATAAAAGTGGATGGGATCTGTTACAGGATCGCTGGAGAGACCATAATAGACGGCCTATCGTTCGGCGCCGGGAGGAACGAATTCGTCTCGATAATAGGGCCATCCGGCTGCGGGAAGAGCACGCTCCTAAGGATAATTGCCGGGCTCATAAAGCCAACAAGCGGCAGGGTGCTGTTCAATGGCAGGAAAATCAACCGCCCGAGAAGGGAGATATCCTTCGTGTTCCAGGATTTCGCCCTTCTCCCATGGCTCACAAACAGGGAGAACGTCGCGCTCGGTCTGTCGTCGCTAAGGCTTGGCGAGGAGGACAAGTGGCGCATCGCCGGCGAGATGCTCAAGGAGTTCGGCATAGGCGAATTCGTGGATTCCTACCCTAACGCCCTGAGCGGCGGCATGAAGCAGAGGGTGGGCCTCGCAAGGGCTCTGGCCCAGAAGCCGGAGGTGCTGCTCATGGACGAGCCCTTCAGCGCTCTCGACGAGCTCACGGCGAACTCGATGAGGCGAGAGGTGCTGGAGCGGCTCAGGAAGCGGGGTACCTCAGTAAAGCTCGTGGTCATGGTCACACACAACGTCGAGGAGGCCGTGCTGATGTCCGACAGGGTTGTCATACTTTCTGACAAGCCGACAACGCTGAAGGGGACAAGGACCATAAGAATGGGCAGGGCAAGGGATCGTAAGTCATCGGCGTTCGGCGCCGCTGTGGACGAGATATACGCCAAGCTTGCGGAGGACGCCCCAAACCCAGGCCGGTAGCAGGATGACGGAATCAAAGCCCACCCCTTTCCCAAATCCTATTTAATGTTTTGGTGCAATATAATGTGTTGATTCGATGGCAGACAGGGCACTATCAAATTCTGCTAGGCTTAAGGCTGTCGGGGCGGCCCTGGTTGCGGCGCTGACCCTGATAACCTACCCGCTATGGAAAAAGGCGTTCGTCGGATTCGTGTTCGGCATAGTCGCCGGCATAAGCGAGTGGCTGCCAGTAAGCAGCAAGACGCAGCTGATGATCGCATCGACAATACTGCTCAAGTTCAACTTCCAGCAGGCCTACGCCATCGGCCTATTCCTCGAGGGGGGCACCTTCATAGCGGCGCTCATATACTTCAGGAGGGAGGTGTGGGAGGTGCTCAAGGCGCTCGTCGGCAGGGGGACCCAGGCCGGCAAGAAAATGCTGGTCTATCTTGTCATAACCACGGTAATAACAGGCATAATAGGCGTGATAATATACAAGAGCGTCGAGGCCTCTGTCACCGGCCCCGTGATCGGCATACCGATGATAGCGCTTGGAATACTGCTCATCGTTGATGGAATCGTGATAAAGATGTCCAGGTCGAGGCTCGCGCCCCGCAAGGGCATGCGCCAGGTAACGCTGCTCGACATGGCGATAATAGGCATCGCGCAGGGGCTGTCCGCACTGCCTGGCATAAGCAGGTCGGGCATGACCGTGTCGGCGATGCTCTTCCTTGGGGTCAATCCTGAGGACGCCTTCAGGCTGTCGTTCATAGCGCTGCTCCCCGCCTCGATAGGCGCCTCAGCTGTCACGATACTGTTCTCGCACGCGCAGCTCGCAGCCGCCCTGTCGGCCGTAACCCCGACCGGCATCGTCATCGCCATCGCCGCAACGGTCGTTGTGAGCCTCATCTTCATAGACCTTCTGCTGAAGATGGCGAAGAGCAACAGGATAACCACGCTCGTTTTCGCGCTCGGGGTCATAGCGATATTCAGCGGCCTTTTGGCATACGCCACCGGCTTCGGGTAACAGGGGAGGGCAAAGCAGTATAAATCTAATCAGCAGATATCTCTCCAGTGATTGCATAGATCGGGAGAAAAAGATCGCCGTCGGCATCGCAGCCGCCCTTGTGATATGCATAATGCTTCTTGTGCTCCTGCTCCCCCACCACAAGGCCAACGGATCCACTCCCAACAGCAGCTCCGGCATCGGCAACTACAACAGGACCGGGCAGAACAACACACCGACCAGCTCAAGCTCTGTTTACACCTCCACCACCTCAACCGTAACCACGAGCGTGCAGAAGGGCCAAGGCGGCACCACGCAGATCACCACCATCGCCTCAACGACCACCAGCATCTCGCCCTCAGCCCCGCTCAACATAAGCGCATACATACAGAGCCAGAGGAACCCCCTCGGCACGACAACGACGACCATACAGTACGCCTACTGCGTCGGCTCCAGCTGGCCCTCGTTCAACCAGAGCTACTACGCGCCGCTCTACGGCAACGGATTCGGCCCCGGCGCATGGAAGCCCACAACCAACTACTCCATCTCCATGATAGGAGGCAGCTGCGCCTCCAATGGTGCCATGATCTATTGCATAGGCGGCGCGCTCCCAGGCTATGGCACCGACGCCTATTACGCCAGCGTATCCAGCTCCGGCATCGGCCAGTGGTCAAAGACAAGCGACTACCCGGTCCAGTTCATTGACGGCAGCTGCACAATCGGCGGCAACTACATCTACTGTGTTGGCACCGAGAACGCGTCTTACGGCAACGAGAGCTACTACGCCCCAATATCCAGCTCCGGCATCGGCCAGTGGTCCAAGACCACCAGCTACCCCCTCCAATTCTACGGTGGCATCTGCAACGCCTACGGCAACTACATCTACTGCGTCGGGAACAACTACTACAACTCCTCGTCAGGCCAGGCTGTCGGCGCAAACACCATCACCAACCTTACACAACTATTCGCCTCGCAGCCGTCTTACTATGCCGCGATAGGGGGGGCAGGGATAGGTCGGTGGCTTCCGACAAATGCCACGCCTGTGCCGGTAAACATGGGCAGCTGCCCGATATACAACGGCACGATCTACTGCGTCGGCGGCTCATACTCCCAGGAGTCTGCCTTTGAGGCGCTGGGGAACGTGATAGCCTCCATCATCTCCGGTAACAACGCCTATTCGTCCCAGAACTCGGTCTACAACCTGCTCAACCAGTCGCTCTCCAACACGCTTTACAGCAACCTAACCTCTACCTTCGCGGCCAGGGTCTCTGCATCGGGCATAGGCGCATGGAACAGCACGCATCCCTACCCCGGCAATTTCACCGGCGGCGCATGCTTTGCATCGAGCGGCTCGCTCTACTGCATTGGCAGCACCGACCCGTCATTGCAGCAGAGCGTCAACTACGCCAACCTCTCCTCGAACACGATCGGGGCGTGGACCCTGGCGCGGCAGTACCCGATACCGTTCTCCGGCGGCTCCTGCGCTGTCGGCGGATAGCCTGTCCGCGCATTCATGCTAATTCATGCTATGGTGGGATTATGAAACGACCAAGTTTCGATAACGAATCGACTTACAAGGGTTTTCTCGAGTCCGGCAGGGAACAGGAGTTCGACGAGCTTTTCGACTCTGCGGCAGAGTCGGCCCGCGCCCTCTTCCACGCTAAGCACCCGATTCACATAGGCCAGAACGAGCTGTTCACCGAGCAGAAGCTCATCCAGAGGTCGCCGGTGGATGGGAGCATAATGGGCGAGTTCCAGAGGGCGGGACGGGAGCACGCAAGGCTCGCCCTCGAGGAGGCCAACTCCGCTTTTGAGCAGTGGCGCGACACCGAATACGGGGAGAGGGCCATGATATTCAGGAAGGCGGCCGACCTGCTCTCGAAGAGAAAGTTCGAGACCGCCGCTATACTAAGCTACGAGAACGGCAAGTCGAGGTACGAATCGATGGGGGAGGTCGATGAGGGGATAGACTTCATGAGGTACTACGCCAACGAGATCGAGCTCAACAGGGGCTACATCAGGCGGAGCTCCTCCCATGGCGCCAAGAGGGTCGCTTCAAGGGGGTTCCAGGGCGCCCCAGGGGCAGGCGAGCGCGTGCGAATAGCGCTCCTCCCATACGGCGTGTTTGCCGTGATCGCCCCGTTCAACTTCCCTGTCTCTATATCGATAGGCATGAGCACCGGCGCTCTAATAACAGGCAACACAGTAGTCTTCAAGCCCTCATCGTCGGACAACCCGACGATGCTGACCGGCCTGAAGATCTACGAGCTCCTCAGGGATTCCGGGATTCCTCCTGGCGTTTTCAACTACCTTACCGGGCCCGGCAGCATACTGGTGGACGAAATGCTGAGGAGCCCCCTCCTTAAGGGGGTGGCCTTCACCGGCTCGCGCGCCGTCGGGACAGCCCTTGCCGGCAAGTCGCTCTCCTATGGCTACACCCGCCAGTTTATAACAGAGATGAGCGGCAAGAATCCCGCGATAGTGGCGAAGGGCGCTGACCTAGACGCCGCGGCCGACGGCATAGCGAGCGCCGCATTCGGCTATGCCGGCCAGAAGTGCAGCGCGCTCTCCCGCCTTTACGTCCACGAGTCGATAAAGGAGGAGCTCATCGCAAAGCTCATCGAGCGCGCCCGCAACATGAGAATAGGCAACCCGCTCTCCAAGGAGGTCTACATGGGCCCCCTCATAGGCGAGGGCGCATACTCGAAGTACGTCGATGCAATCTCGAAGGCGAGGGCGAGCGCCAGGGTCCTTTACGGCGGCAACGCGGTAAAGACCGGGCTGAACGGGTTCTACGTCGAGCCCGCGATAATCGAGGCAAAGCACGACAGCGAGCTGGTGCGCAACGAGCTCTTCCTGCCGATGCTCACGATAGAGAGCTTCAGCGATCTAGGCGAGGCGATACGCCTTGCCAACGATACCGAGTTCGGGCTGACCGCCGGGTTCTACGGCAGGGGCAAAAAGGACCGGGAGGCGTTCGCTAAGGGCATCGAGGCCGGCGTAGTGTACATAAACAGGAGGTCGAGCGCCACGACCGGCGCCATCGTCGGCCTTCACACGTTCGTGGGCTGGAAGGGAAGCAGCATGACCGGGAAGGGCACCGGCAGCAAGCACTACCTGCAGCAGTTCATGAGGGAGCAGAGCCTATCCATCCCTGGGTGAGCCACTGATACTCGAGTTCATAAAGGGCCTTCAGAAATACCAGGAGATCCAAGTCAGAATATCCGGCAGGGTCTTCCGGGCGAGACTGGCGGACACGATGCTCAAGCGCATGATCGGCCTGATGCTCACCGACCATATCCCTGCGGGCGAATGCATGCTGTTCGTGTTCCCCAGGCCCGGCTACCACGGGATATGGATGAAGAACATGCTCGTCCCGATAGACGTGCTTTGGCTCGGCGATGACATGGTGGTGCTCGACATGAGAGAGCGCCTCGAGCCCTGCAGGGGATTCTGTAAGGTGAATTACCCGAGAGAGCGAGCGAGCTATGTCCTGGAGCTAAAGGCTGGCGAGATACGCAGGAACAGGATAAGAAGGGGCACTAGGATCTACGCAAGGCTCTGAATCTAAAGATATTCATGGCGCACTTTAATCATACAGCCTTGCGCAGTTCGGTCACAACCCCGCCGCCAATGCCCTCCTGTGCGGCCTCGGACTCGATGCCGCTGCTGTTCCACTCGTATATCTGCCTGTATACGTAATCCGCATCCTGGCCGAAAAGATCCGCGACCTTCCTCCGGTCGTTTCCTTTGGCCAGCGCTCTCAACACAAGTAGCTCGAACCGCTCTGTGCCATCGGTAGAGCTATAGAGACGGTCCTCTATAGCCCCCAGATCCATCGGGTCTACCATGCACCTAGTTCTGTAGAATGGGTTTTGCCGCAGAGCGCCGTCTACAGAGACCTTGCCCAGCGCCTCGAGTTTTTCCACCGTCGAAAGGTTCACCGTCTTTTGCGCTATGATCTCGTGCGCTCCGGACAGCGGGTTGTCCACCAGAGCATGTTCTGTTCTCTCGTCAAGATCCGTTCTCATAGCCAGCGCGCCGAGCACCCACTTCGATATCGCCATCTCGGCGATCATGTAATGGAGCTCGTTGTCGGCGAACTTCGGCTCGGCCACCATTGCCGCCGCATCCTGCTCTGGATACATCACCTCACTGACAACCCTCCTCCTAAGCACAGGGTCTGTGAAGGACCTGTTAAATAGCAGCCTCCTACATATCGCAAGGTCGCCGCCATACGCAGGAACCGTAACCCTATTGACAAGCCTTGCCGCCGCCTCCATGCATATGCTACGGTCCCCTGCGAGCCTCATCATCTCCTCTTTTGAGCCGTTTGCAAGCCTGATCTGCTCCTCGCTGCTGGTCTCGCTGTAAAAGATCCTCAGCGCTATCCCTTCCATGTCGCGGCTAAAGGGTGTAATAACACCGTCACCGCCGGCACGCAAGATATATTCTCTCGGCGCCGTTCTCTCATTCGCCGTTAAACTGATAGTATTGCCAGCCACTACCATCCCATCGCCGTCTCAAATTATAGGCGTCAGGGAATATATTTAAATCTTTCGTTCGGTGTTGGACGTCTGTCCAACAAAAGGTTCACGATTCCACGCTCCCAAAGAGCCGCAGCTAACAAACATAAAAATAACAAACATAAAAAATAAAAAAGGAAGGAAAAGAATAAAAACGAGAGAGGATTACCTCCTTCCCCTCCTGTTCATCTTTGCCCTTGCAACATAACCGCTCTTGTCGATGAAGTAAAGAAAGCCCTCCTCCCTCTTTATCTTCTCGCTGCCCACCCTGCCCTTTCTCCCACGCCTGTTCGTCTTCATGGGTGTCCTCCATACGAAGCCGTCCTTACCAAGGTAGTAAAGGAATCCGTCATCCCTGCTCAGTCTCTCAGATCCGATTCTTTGCGCCATTTAATTCACCTCTTCAAATATCTCTGGATAGTTTTAAATACTTATCGTCGATTTAACGTCATAAAAATATAAGTCCCATCAAGATCGGCAACACAGCTTCCCGTCGTATCCGCACCGCAGTTGGCCGCCCAAGTTTATAAACCTTTCAGGCTAAACAGTATTGGCGAGTGCGATGATAGAGATCAAGACATTCAAGAAGGTGGACATGAAGGGCTACTCTTTCATAGAGGGCTTTCCCGGCATAGGGCTGGTCGGCCCGATGAGCGTGAGCTACATCATAGACAAGCTTGGGATGGAGTACATAGGCTACATGGAGAGCCCGAACTTTCCTCCCCTCATATCGATCCACAAGTCCGAGCCGATGCCGCCGATAAGGCTGTACTATTCCAAGCAGAACAAGATCGCCACGATATTCGCAGAGTTCGCCGTGCCTCTCGACCTCGTCTACGAGCTCAGCGACACGATCTACTCATTCCTGAAGGCCAACGGCATGTCGAGGATCTACTCGATAAGCGGGACGCCGATACCGACAGACGCGACCGCGCAGCAGAAGGCGCCGTACGCTGTAGCGTCCAAGCAATCACTGCTCAAGAGCGCGGTCAGCTCAGGCCTGCAGCCGATACGAGAGGGCGTATCCACAGGTGTGGGCGCGGTACTGCTATCAAGATCGTCGATAGACGGCTTCGACAACATAAATGTTATGGTGCCGGTGCAGCAGGGCATACTCGACCCGATATACGCGCAGGTTGCCATAAAGAGCCTCAACAAGCTCATGATGCTCGACATCGACACCAGCGATCTTGAGAAGGAGGCGCAGGCGGTCGAGACGAAGATCAGGGAGATCATAAGCAAGCACAAGGAGAGCCACGACAGCTACAAGAAGAGCGTCGGAGCCTCGGGCCCTTCGATGTATGCATGATCGGATCACGCTGATGCAGGGGTGGCGGAGCCTGGAATGGCCAAAAGCCACGGAAAACGCGCGGGACTTAAGATCCCGTGGCCTAGCGCCTACGTGGGTTCAAATCCCTCCCCCTGCATAAATTGCCCCCCTAGCGCGCTCCAGCGGTCTTTAACAACGTGAGCGGGAAATCCCACACCCTCTTCAGAGGGTTCCCTTTAGGGGACGGGTGGTCTGGAGGGTTCAAGAAACCTGACCGCCCTTCAGGGCGGAGATGAATCGAACCCTCCAGTTGAAAGACTTTTCCTGTAAATTTTTCTGGCGGCTGCGCCGCGGCTTTTACG
>JAJYUY010000011.1 GCA_021792295.1 Microcaldota archaeon
GGCAGGACTGACTGGCGCTACCATAATGGGGTGGACGACCGGAGGGGGGCCTGTCCTTGGGACATGATCTTTGCCTGGCGTTGGCACGATAATGGGGTGGACGACCGGAGGGGGGGTCATTGGGACATAATCTTTGCCTGGCGTTGGCACGAATATGTTAGTATGGGGAATCATCTGGTAGGACCGGTTAATAACGGTAAATTGGTAGAGCGTGCCAGGCCCCATCGGATTTAGAATTAACGGCATCAGTGCCTTCTGGTGGAGTAGTTGGGCGGTAAGGTCGGGCACCAAGCGTCTGACTAGCCTGTAGTCCCTATCGAACTCGGCCTTTGAGTTTACAAGCGCCGCGTATGGGCCAAAGATGTAATAACCAGGGTTCTGGAAATCGAAGGGGTTTGTTGTTGATGGACGGACATTCGGGGGCCGCCATGGGAGGTTATTCAGCCTTATGGGAATGAACTGCACGCCATTGATATACCTGACTGCCTTGCATGGTAGCTCGCTGGGCAGTTTCGGCATCTTCTCGCCGAATATGGGCGCACCGTTCACAGCGGCGAACGCTATGTTGAGCTCCTGAGGGCTCCTGAGTTTGTGGTAGGTCTCCATGTTGTTGATCACATAGTGGCCCTCCCCCTGCCACAAGCGCGAAAGTCTTATGCGCTTCTTTGCCGCTTCGGGAATCGGGTAAGGAGGAATCTGGTAAGGAAATTCCTTGCTTCCATCGGCCGTCGGCGACGCGTTTCCCCACACCTTTATGAATGGCACACCGTGGAACAGGTAGCAGAGGTGATCTGCCACATCGACCCGAGTAAATGTAGCGCCCATCTTCGGCAGGCGGGAGTTGTAAAGAGCCTCCATGTCCTTGCGCAGTTCCTCTATGCCGACCATGTGGGTGGTCTCCAGGCCGGCCATTTTCCATGCCCCATTGTTGTTGATGCAGACCTGGAAGTCAAAGTAGCTCTTCTTCTTGTATAAATCGCCAAAATCGTTCAGTAGGCCGTTGAGATACATTGTTTGAAGGGGGTTTTCGCGCGGGGTTTCCGGTCTCCCCGTGTTCAGATTGTAGCCAGAGGCCATCGGGGCGGGCACCCAATACGGATTTGCCTTTGAACCGTCGTGCTTGGTCGGCACGTAATGCATCGGGCAAAACTCACGACCCCTTATGGTCACCTCGCCATTCCCGATCCATTTAACCTGTTGGATGTTTACTGTGGGGGGGGCCATCAGCTCGGAGTAGGCCGGTTGCGCCACAGCCATAGCTCCGGCCATTGCACCTGCTGCGCATACCCTGCGAAGCAACGGACCAAAGACGCCGCTGTGCTCTCTTTTAGTGGAGTTTTGCGTTCTAGCGATAGTTTCATTCATCGGATCCATTGTTATATGGCGTTTTCAATATAAATCACTGCTGAATCCGTTCGATATATGACGAAGTAAGGCACTTTATTGCGTTGGTGGTGCATCTGTTTGGTGCTGCGAACGCCTTATCGGCTTTGGCATTGGCGGCGCTTGGACCGTTCATTAAAATCGGACGCGTAGCATATATGGGGTCGAAGAATAGCCTATCACTCTGGAGGGTCTCCCTGTTGTATTTCCGCTTGCGCATCCTCGTCCCGCCCTCGAGAAGGGCGAGGAGCTTTGCTCATGCTAACCCGCTCGTGGCGAGGCGGACGGTCATCTTGAGGTGAGATTCACTGTAAGATTCAGCGGCCCGGAATAGCCGGCAGTGGGCAGCCGTATCGTTACGTTGAATGCGGTGGGCTCTGCATTGCCCCTGAACGCGGTCGAAAGGCTCGGGCTTATGTTCAGTATCGCGAAACCTGGCGTGGATGAGCTTATGGCGCTTACCGAGTAGTTGGAGTATATTGTTATTATCGGGGTGCTGTAGCTCACCACCGATCCCGGCGCGGCGGTCAGGCCGTACGAGCTTGCGTAAAGTGTGGTGGTGTATAGGGGGGGCAGGGCGCTCTCGGCGTATCTCAGCGCAGAGGTGTTGATAGAGGCGTTGGGGGCGTTGCTCCCATAAGCGCCCGGAACGTTGTAAACCGTATTCGGGGGGAGCGGCGCGCCTGTGTGCAGCCAGATATTCTGGGGGCTAACAAGGTAATCCGATGCGTTTACACTGAGGCTTCCATTCCTATATGCCATTAAAGCGTTGTAGGCCGTGGGGTTAAGAACGTAGTAGGGGTTTTCTGTGCTGTACCTGATGTTCACCTTATCAACGCTGACCGATTGCGTGGAGGTCGTTGTCGTGGGGTTTTGGGGATGGGCTCTGCCGATGTAGAGGTAGCTTGCGAGCGCTACCGCAACGATCACTATGAGCGCGATTGCAACAGCGGCATAGGTTCGGTTCGGCATTTAAACACCATTCATGCTGACTGCACCACCGTTGTCGTTGTCGTCGGATGTATGTAGACCATGCTGTTGCTGACATAGCAGCTGTAAGTTGGCATTGTGAAGAAAAGCGGATACCCGAGCTCTAGCACATTATAGTACGTGCTATAGTAGGTGATAGGCGGCGATGTCGATACGGAACCGGGCCCGCACGCATATATCCAGCTCGGAGGGCCGGTGCTGTTGGAGAAGGGCCCGGAGTAGGTCGCTCCTGTGTACTCGCTGGCTTCGCCGTACCCGTACTGGTTGTTGGGGCCGTAGCAGTAATCGTAACCGCTAGGACTCCAATACGATGGCAGGGCCGTTGAGGTGAGCGTGGTGCCCACGGGGAAATACCCATACCCCACCAAATAGTAGCTGTACTCCGGGGTTCCGTTGCACATCCAGTTCAGCGCCTCCTGCGCAGATGAGGGCATCTGGTAGCTTACAAGCTGTTTGTATTCTCCGAATCCGTATTCCTGGCCCCATTGCGCCGATTCTGTTATGTTCGTCCTGACGTACTGCAGCTGCGGTATCGGGTCAGGACCGGTGTAGCTGCCCGTTCCGCTCCCGACCCAGCCGAGGAACTTGTACGCCACAGGCGATGCCAAGCCCTGGCCCGCGTATGCGAACGCGAAGTACTCCTGTGCTTGTCCGCAGAAGTCGAAGTACCCATTCGTTTGCGTGTACTCGAAGTTCTGGTAGGTCCATGTATATGCAGGGGTTGGATATGATGGGGGGTTGCCTATTAGCGATGAAACATTCGGAGGCTCAGGGCCGCTGTTGCTTGGGGTCCCATAAACGTGCATTGTAGAGACAGATAGCAGTCCATCCGGACCGTAGTAGTCATAAGGCACAGTAGTGTTCACTGTATTTGAGAGGCCGCATATGCCGCCAGAGTTGGGGGGGACGAGGTTCTCGAATTCAACGGTCGGCCTCTCGCGCACATAAGTGCCGAAATAGGCCTGCCTGGTTGGCGGTATGGTGTACGTCTGCGATTCGGTGCCTATGCCGTTGCCCAGGATGAAGGGCATGTACGAATCGATGCTGCATGTCTTCGCTGCGGTCTCCGTGACCGTTAGCGGAATGTTGTTCAGGGTGGCCAGCGTGCCGGGACTCACGCAATGTGAGTATATGTCGTAGGCCTCCGAGATGAGGCTGGAGGCATCGGATGTTGTTGGGGTGTAGTTGGTGCCGTACATCTGTGATGACAATGAGGTTCCGCAGTCATATCCGCTGCCAACCCCGGATCCGCCGCCGACGCCGCCTGTTGCGCCGACACATGTTGCTGCGCCAGCGCCTAATTCGGGGTGGGGGAAGCTGTCTGCCATAGTGATCGAGACCATAAGGCTGGATGTCCCAAGGGTGCATGTCTGGCCGGATGGGCAGACGGTTGTCGTCACTGTAGTGTATGTTGAGGTGGAGGAGGTGGAGGAGGTAGAGGTGCTGGTTGATGTGGAGGTGGAGGAGGTGCTGGTTGAGCTGGTGGAGGTGGAGGAGGTGGATGTTGTAGATGTGGAGGAGGTGCAGGTTGAGCTGGTGGAGGTGGAGGAGGGGCTGGTTGAGGTGGTGGAGGTGGAGGAGGTGCTGGTTGAGCTGGTGGAGGTGGAGGAGGTGCTGGTTGAGCTGGTGGAGGTGGAGGAGGTGCTGGTTGATGAAGTTGATGTTGAGGAGGTGGAGGAGGTGGATGTTGTAGATGTGGATGAGGTTGTTGTGGTCGTCGTGACTACGTCTATCAGGCATGGCGGCGATGTCGCATGGTCCCCATTTTTGTCCGTGACAGCAACCTCGCAGTGGACCGTACCGGTGCTGCTGCAGCTCGATGGGTAATTGTAAAAGCTGGCTATCGCGCCGGGCACTTCTGTATATGATGATTCCCCTGGAAACTCAAGCGACCATTGGTACGAATACGGTGAGGTTCCCCCCGACGGTACCGCATTCAGCGTGACCATCTGGCCGCATGTCACGGTTGTTGACGGGGGGTAGACGCTAACGAGCAGCTGGGTCTGCGCGCTCACCGTCGCGGTGAAATGGCCAAGATTGACAAGTGTGGGGCTGTTGCACGAGTTTGCCGGGTTGCTGGCCGATAGGCCGCAGTAGGAGAAATTCGCATAGAGGTCGCCGGACATGAACTGGTGCGGCATCGTCTTCTCCGGCACGTTGAAGATGCATGTGAAGTTGCCCCCAGGGCGGATGTAGGCAGGGCTGCAGGCGGTCTCGGTCGAGTTCCTGCCGTTTATGTCTGCAAAGATCGTTGTGCCGTATATCGGGTAGCGCAGCGGGTTGGTGAGCGATAGCATTATCGTGGTGTTGTGCGATGATGGCGACGACAGCACGATTACGTCCTGGCAGTTCAGGTTCGAGACGAATCCGCAGCTTGAGGGCACCACCGAGTTGGGCTGCGACAGCGCGAGCGACAGCACCCCGACCGCCACCGCTATTATTATCACGGCTATGGCGTAGGTCGAGAGCATCTCCGCGCTGCCCTGGCCCCGCTCCGACCTGAAGAACATGCTATTATCCACGCTGCGCACCGATTGCCCTCTGATAATTATTCATGGTAAGTATTTTAATGGTTTGGAATAAGGAGCCCCTCCGCCCTGGGCCGCCATCAGGGGTGGATGCCGGGTGGAGGCGGCGCTTCGGGCACGAAAGGCTTTTAGCAACTAGCCAACTAATTGATAACTGAAATAGTATTTTGCGATGTGATCCCATGGTTCTGTCATGCGAAAGATGCAAAAGGGAGATATTCAAGAAGGAGTTCTGCAACTACTGCGGCCGCACCATATGCACGCTCTGCACGAAGAGCGCGCAGCGGGTCAAGAAGACGACGCGTCTGGCCATATGCAAGGACTGCTGGTCCGACATGAAGAGGAGGAAGCTGTTCAAGAACAAGGGTAGCATGATAGCGGACGCCACGCAGAAGAGGTAAGGGCGGGGTCGGTGCTTTCATGGACCTTATCGCCAAGGAGCATGAGATAATCAGGTACTGGGCGGAGCACGAGATAGAGGGGAAGGCGAGAAGGAGGAACAGGGGGGCGAAGAGGTTTTATTTCCTGGACGGACCGCCATACGTGACCGGCGAGCTCCACCCGGCGCACATATGGGTAAAGACGCTGAAGGACATATTCGTGCGCTACAAGCGCTACCGGGGCTTCGACGTGATCGACAGGGCGGGCTACGACGTCCACGGGCTGCCTATAGAGAACAAGGTCGAGAAGCTTCTAGGCGTCTCCTCTAAGAAGGAGATCGAGTCGAGGACAGGGATCGAGAGGTTCGTATCGGCGTGCAAGCAGTACGTGAGCGAATACATAGGCAGGATGGACTCCGACTATGCGCGCTACGGCGTCTCGCTTGACTTCAAGAACCCCTATCTCCCGCACACGAAACAGTACATGGAGACCGCCTGGGAGCTGTTCAAGAGGATAAGCGATAAGGGCCATCTCTACAAGGGGACCAAGACGCTTATATACTGCCCGCACTGCGAGACGCCGCTCTCGCAGGGGAGCATGGAGGTCGAATACGAGGACGACGAGGACCCCTCAATCTACGTCGCCTTCAAGATAGACAGGGACCGGTCGAAGGCGAAGATAGACGTCAACGAGAACAGCTATCTCATCGTATGGACGACAACACCATGGACCCTCCCGTCCAACGTCTCCATAGCGGCCAACCCGAGGGAGGAGTATGTTGCGGTAAGGTCGGAGGGGAAGGTGCTCATACTAGCCAAGAGGAGGCTCGACGCTGTGGCGGCTGCGCTGAACAGGAGCTTCACCGTCATCGGCGAGTTCATGGGTAGTGAGATGGAGGGCATACACTACATAAGCCCGCTGGAGGACAGGATAGCAAAGCAGAAGGAGCTGAGGAGGTATCACAGGATCATACTCTCAGAAGGCCTGGTATCGATGGAGGAGGGGACCGGGCTGGTGCACATGGCGCCGGGCAACGGGGTTGACGACTACAGGGAGGCGCTGGCCAACAAGCTTCCGATATTCAACGTCGTGGGCCCGGATGCGCGGTTCACCGAGGGTGCTGGCGCGTACGCCGGGCTTGCCGTCCCGGAAGAGGCGAATGCTGCAGTGGTGCGGGATCTCGAGGGGGCGGGCTCGCTGCTGGGCAGGGGGACGATAAGGCACAGCTACCCCCACTGCTGGAGGTGCCACAGCAAGCTCATATTCCTCGCGACAGAGCAGTGGTTCCTCAAAATGGGGAGACTGAAAAAGAGGCTGGTCGCGCAGAACGAGAGGATATCATGGCACCCTGGGCAGGTGAGGGAGTGGGAGCGGTCGGTGCTGGAGAACCCGCCGGACTGGTGCATTTCCAGGCAGCGGTACTGGGGGATACCGATGCCTGTCTGGAGCTGCGGAAATTGCGGAGATATAGACGTCATCGGTTCAATGGCAGAGCTGAAGGGAAGAGCGACCGACATGGCCGCGGTGGAGCAGCTCACAGACATGCACAGGCCGTACATCGATGCGGTGGAGCTGAGGTGCCGGAAGTGCGGGGGCGTGCAGCGCAGGGTTAAGGACGTGCTGGACGTCTGGTTTGACTCCAGCATAGCGTTCAGGGCGAGCCTGACGCAGGAGCAGTTCGGGGATTTCCTGCCGACAGAGCTGGTCGTCGAGTACATAGGCCAGACAAGGGGGTGGTTCCAGTACATGCTGAAGGTGGGGCTGATGGCGTACGGGAGGAACCCGTTCAGGCACATAATGGTTACAGGGGTCATGGCGGGCACCGACGGCAAGAAGATGAGCAAGAGCCTGGGCAACTTCAAGCCGCTGGAGGAGCTGTCGGAGTTCGCGGCTGCGGACGCGTTCAGGCTGTGGAGCGTGGCGAGGGATCCGATACAGAACGTGGACCTCAACAACGACGAGATCAAGGAGAACGAGAAGGCGATAAACATACTGCACAACATCTCAAGGCTTATCGGGGAGTATGAATCGCTTTACAGGTACAAGCCCAAGGCAGGGAAGAGGATGCGGGCGGGAGGGCTGGAGAGCCTCGATGCGTGGATCCTCTCGAGGCTGGAGGGGCTTGTCGGAACCGCAACAAAGAGCCTCGACGCGTACGATACTGCGACGGCGGCGGAGGCGATACGCAGCTTCATAATAGGGGACTTCAGCCAGTTCTACCTCAAGAACGCGAAGGAGCGCATGGGCTCGAAGAGAACCGCGAAGAGGGCGATCGACACGATAGACCACGTGCTCTTCAAAACCATAATAATCGCATCGCCCTTCATACCGTTCGTCTGCGAGAGCGTATACCTCGACAGGTACAAAGGGGCGGAGAGCATATTCTTCGAGAAGTGGCCGAAGGAGGAGAGGAGGCTCAGGAACGAGGCGCTTGAGAAGGAGATCGGCATTGTCATGGAGGCGATAGCGGCGATCCTGGGCGACCGCGAGAAGCGAAACGCAAAGCTCAGGGCGCCGATACTCAGCGCGACGATAGAGGCGGGCAGCGACGATGCGCTGTCCGTCATGAGCAAGCACAGCGGGATCATATGCTCGTACACCAACGCCAAGGAGCTAAGGATTAAGAGGGGCAGCCCAGCCGGCAGGGAGGTCAGGCCGGTATTCGCAAAGATAGGTCCAGACTTCAAGGCGGCCGCAGGGGCGGTCGCGGAGGAGCTCAGGAAGGCGGACCCGTCGAAGATGGAGGAGGGCATAGCAAGCCACGGCTATTACCCGTTGCACACAAGCATGGGCACATTCGACATAAAGCCTGAGCATTTCTTCGTCGTGGAGGAGAGAGAGGATCCGGGTGCGACCAGCTTCAGGCACGGCAGGGTCAGCATCGACACGACGATGACGGAGGAGCTAAGGAGGGAGCTGCTGGTGAGGGAGGTGCTCAGGAGGATACAGATCATGCGCAAGGAGGCGTCGCTCACTAGGGACCAGGAGGTTAGGCTGTACCTGTCGGCCGAGCCAGCGCTCGTTGCCGTGCTGAAGGCAAGCGAGAAGGGAATAAAGGAGACGGCGAGGGCGAAGCGGCTCATATGGGGTGCGGCGCCGGGGGGGGCGATTCTTAGGGAGTGGGAGATATCAGGGGCAAAGGTTAGCGCAGGTATCGAGATCGTCGCGGCAGACTGAAAGTCCGCGCAATAGCCCCCTATTAGCCAAAACTATAATAGAGCTCGCTGAGAAAGCGCTGTATGGACGCCAGCCACAGCGGCTGCGACTGCCACAGGTACATAGAGCCGCTCATACGTGAGAGGGCTGCCGAACTGCTCGTCGTGTCGCCGTACATAGACGCGCACTATGCGCGCGTGCTTGTTGATGTTGGGAGGAGAAAGCGCGTTCGCGTCATAACCTCTGCCGACTCTGAGGGGGCGCTGAGGAGGGCTATCGCCGGCTCTGGGGTTGGTATGCTCCGGCATGCGAAGGCGCTGCTCGTTATCGGAGCGATGGCGGCGCTGACCGCGTTCCTCGGTCTTTATTTTCTCTTTATAGTG
Organism: Microcaldota archaeon; assembly: GCA_021792295.1. Classification (GTDB taxonomy): domain Archaea; phylum Micrarchaeota; class Micrarchaeia; order Micrarchaeales; family Micrarchaeaceae; genus JAJYUY01. The sequence goes on from JAJYUY010000011.1 coordinate 8,822, forward strand.
CTTGCGGCGCTGCTTGCCGGGATCATTGGGGCTGGATATATCAGGCACAGGCGCATCCTCGGCTCAAACATACGGGTGAGGGTCGCAAGGGGCATGTTCGTCCACGAGAAGCTTTATATATCGGACGGCACCGCAATCACAGGCAGCGCGAACCTGACGTACAGCGGGCTCCACCGGAACATGGAGCACGTCGAGGTGACGCGCAAGAGGGAAAGGATAGGTGCGCTCAGGGCGCATTTCCGCCTGCTCTGGAGGCGGGTTTGACCACCATATATTGTATTTTGCTTTAAATTCCACTACAAAAAACTTATGAGCAGGTATTTATACCTTTCGAGCTAAATTGATTGCATCGGTTGTTGGATATACCCAAACCCATAATTGGCTAATACCAATTACAAAAATCCCAACCAAAACCATCCAACGCACGGCTCTGTCGTGCGTTCTTCTCCTATTCATTCGGTTCAGATGAAGCGCGATGAGCGCCCGCCAACGATGACGTCGTCCTCTATGCGCACGCCGCCGAACCCTGCTATGTATATGCCGGGCTCGTCGCTGAATACCATGTTTTTTCTGAGCCTGAATTTCTGGCCCGGCGCAAGGCCGCCTCCATCGTGCACGTCCAGCCCTATCGAATGGCCGAGCGCGTGTATGAACCGGCCGTTGTACTTCCCGTTTCCATAGCTGTTTATGTAGTTGGCCGCCGCCTTGTGCGGGGCGCCGGGATCCGCGCCCTCCTTTATCTGTCTCAGCGCGAGCCTCTGCGCGTTGGCGACAACCGAATATATCTCCTTGAATCTCTTGTATCTCTGGGACCTCTTGTCCGGCATGAACATGAAGGTGCGCGTCATGTCGCTGCAGTATTCCCTGTATCTTGCGCCAACATCAAACAGCACCATGCTGTTCCTCCTCAGCCGCGTTCCGTCCGGCATGTGGTGAGGCATTGCTATGTTGGAATCAAACGAGACTATGCTGGGGAAGGCGGTGGTTGCGCCCCTCTTCATCATCGCGCAGTTTACGATCCCCGCAGCCTGCCTTTCGGTCATCCCTTCCTTCAGCTGCGCACGCGCCTCCCTTATCGCAGCCTTCGTTATGCCGGCCGCGTGCCTTATGCGCGCTATCTCTGAGCCCTCCTTCACCAGCCTGGCCGAGGTGAATGCTGCGCTCACGTTCTTTACCGACTTTGGGCGCCTCCTGAGTTTTGAGAGGAACCTGTAGAACGCATATGGCAGGAATGCGCCGTTGATCCCGACGGTCTTGCCGCCCAGCTCCTTCGAGAGGCCATCGAGCAGGTCATCCCTGCTCTCTATCTGCCTTACCTCCATCTCTCTGGGCCTGTTCTCCTTCGCTATCTCGTATTCCAGCCTTGAAACGAAGAGCACCATGCGCTTGCGCCCCACAACCAGGAAGGTCTGCTCGAAGACCCCGCCCTCGAAACCCGTCAGGTAAAGGAAGTTGCTGTCCTCCGTGCCAGAATTCGCTACCAGCAAAACGTCCACGTCCGCATCTTTGAATATTTGCCTCATTCTCGCTCCAGCACTCCTCATGCAATGACCTACCATGCTTCTCTGAAAAAATCTGTGACATCCTCAGTGTGGGTTTTCCCGCTCACATTGAGGGGCTTGAAAATCTTTAAACCCTCGCACTTCCGGTAATGCGGAGGTTCCAAATCTTTTTGCACCGATAATACAGATCGCGGCGGACCAGCCGCAACGACCTGTTTGCAGAAGCAGACGTCTACGAACATTAGCGTAGCTGCAGCCTTTCGACGACAGCCACCGCAGGTTTTCCTGTGAAAATAGTTTCGAAACTAAAGAAGATAGCGTTGTCGGTCGGCAATGCGGCAAGTCTGGTTTCAAGGAGGCTCGGTCGCCGGCATCAAAAGGGAATGATGCATGCAAAACATATTGCCGCAGTCGCAGGGTTCGATATTTGGATGCGCCGACGCAGAACTTCCTGGTAAACTGAAGGACAGGGGATCACTGATGGCGTTGTGGCACAAAAATATTCCCTATAGCCCGACATATTCCAAAGTGCGGAAAGAGAATACGCTGTCGGGCTAGCCGAAGGCAACCACAAATGAGCGTTTTTGATGCAAAAACCTTCGATTTCGTTTCAACGGGGATTAGGAACAGTTGAATGCCCTCCAAGATCATCTGTTTTTGGGTATTCGACGTTACGGAGTAAGATATTCGGCTACCACGCTCAGATTGATAATGATGCGCTACGGAAACAACATATGGCACGGGTCGAGGAGCCGAGGATCAAGCGCTCCAGCATAGTCTACGAGAACATGCGCAGCCCTGAATTCCTAAGGCGCTACTACAGCACGCAGACGATCAATCTCGCGAAGAGCCTCGAGATAGCGGGCAGCTCCCCGACAGACCTCTTCGTAGGCAGGTTCGGGTACCCCTACGTCAACATAGGCCCGCTCGTGCCCCCGATATACGGCGACACGACGGTTTTATCGACGCCGGAAATGTGGAGGAACACGTCGATAGAGCAAGTCTTTAGGATGAGGAACTCGCTCGTGAGGGGGCTCCACAAGACCAGCATAAAGAATGTGGAGCACGGGAAGGTGGAGGAGATGGTGCGCGACCTGGCGCTGGCGGACAGGCCCGCCGAAGCGGACATAACGCTTGCGAAGGCGCCAAGGCTCAGGCCGAGGATGGATGATGAGTCGGCGCCTTTCGGCCCAAGCGCAGGGCTGAAAGAATTAGAGATGGGAAACGTTACGGCCAACAAAAAGATGGAGAGCAGGTACACGGACACGGACGCAAAGGCGGGCGAGGCGGTGTTCGAGCTTTACGAGAAGGGGCTCCCCATCTCCAAGATACAAAGGGGCTTCTCTGCTGGCCTGTTCGGAATCAAGGCTGACAGGAGGTTCGTGCCGACCAGGTGGAGCATAACCGCGGTTGATGACACTATCTCGAAGAAAAACCTGGAGATGGTGAAGGAATACGACATAATAGACGCTATAATGGCCTATTACCACGTCGCGCTCGACAACCGCTGGCTCATCCTGCTCTTCCCCTCGGGCTGGGAGTACGAATCGATAGAGGCGTTCTACCCCAATACAGTATGGAACGAGGGGAACGGGACCGTATCGATATTCGGTTCCTATGAGGGTTACAGGGGCCGCAAGGAGTACGCGGAGATGGGTGGGTGCTACTATTCGGGAAGGCTTGCCATAACCGAGAGATTGAGGCTCATGGGGAAGCAGGCATCCGCGCTTATCCTGAGGGAGGTGCATGAGGGCTACACCATGCCGGTCGGGGTGTGGAACGTGAGGGAGCATGTCAGGGCGACGCTGGAGAAGGAGCCGGTCATGCTGGACGGCATAGGCGACGTGATGGCGTTTGTCGAGGAGAGGATGGAGATAAGGGGGCATGAATGGGTAAGGAACAGCCGCATGCTCAGGGGGCTGCTCTCGCAGAGGCGGCTCTACGAGTACGTGACATCGAGGCAAAGGTAAAACCACAACCGGCCCAGCTACCGATATCTCTGTCCGGCGATGCGCTTTATGCGCGCCCCCACAGGGCAGGCTCGGGGAGTCAGGGCCGCAATAAGGGCCGCGGCCCAGGGTTCCGTAGAGGGCATTGGCTACCGGATACTGTACTTCCAAGGGGGGAGCTTTCGTTGCGCGAAAGAGGCATCGCGTGGTCCAGCCCACAAAAGAGGCATATACCTGTATCTGCCGCCCCGATATAGCCAGGCACAAGAGGTATATGGACGGCTATGTGGCTGCAAAACCCGCAGTCTACATCCCCCTTGACGGGCCGATGCCGATACTGGAAAAGATCGACCGGGGCGAGAATGGATAGGGGATAGGGTTTGGCGCCGGTGGCAGAGAGCGCCCACGGCTGCCGGTGTGGACGGCCGCCGCCTACATCCCGGCCTTTTCCGCCTCTGCCTCCTCCTCAGTCTCCGGAAGCGTGGCGACTATCCCATTGATTACCCCGTTTACGCCGAGGCCGCCGGTGCTCCTCACCACGATCCTGTGGCTAAGGACAGGGCCTGCCAGGAACTTTATGTCGTCTATGCTTACCTCGCTCCTTCCCTCTATCAGCGCCTTCGCCTTGCCCGCCTTCATGAAGCTTATCTCCGCCCTTGGGCTGCCGCCCAGCACCACGTGGATGTTGCTCCTTGTCGCGTTCACCATCCTGGTTATGTAAGAGACGACCTGGTCGGACATCTTGATCTTCTCTGCCGCCCCCTGCATGTCCAGTATGTCCTGCAGGCCTATTATCTTCTTTATCGTCGTGCTATCCGCGGCCTCCTTCATGCGCAGCATCACCTTCTCCTCCTGCTCCGTCGGGTAGGTGACGGCGACCCTCATCAGGAACCTGTCCGCCAGCACCTTGGGGAGCGGCATCGTCCCCTCCACGCTTATAGGGTTCTGCGTCGCGAAGGCAACGAACGGCTCCTTGAGCCTCTGCGTCTCCATGCCGGGTATTGTCGCCTGGCGCTCCTCCAGCACCTCCAGCAGCCCTGCTGTCGTCTTTGGCGGCATTCGGTTCAGCTCGTCGACCAGGAGCATGTTGCAGAAGACCGGGCCCTTCTTCACCATCATCGTGTGGGTTGCCTCGTCCATGTAGCTGTGGCCAACAATGTCAGACGGCGTCAGGTCCGGGGTCCCCTGGACTCGCTTGAAGTCCGCGTCTACCGCGTCGGCCAGCGCCTTCGTGGTGGTGGTCTTGGCCATGCCGGGCATGCCCTCAAGCAGTATGTGCCCGTTCGCGACGAGCGCTATGAACATCAGCTCTATGACATCGACCTTGCCTGAGATGCGCTTTCTTACCTCGTCACGCACGCCCTCCCAGGCGCTCTTCGGATCCATCAGATAACCTTTTATAGCCTAATCGGTTAATCTGTATAGAAAGCTTAAGTATATAAGTTTTCAATTCTGAATCTGACTAGGTAATGTTTATGGTAAAGGAGGTAATCGAAAGCAGGGAGGTTCCTATAAGCGAGGTGGAGTCTATCCTAGAACAGAGATCTGGGAGCGCGCAGACCTACGAGCAGCAGGTGGCGCTCGAGCACGCGAAGAGGGTATCGGGAAAGCCGGGGGAGAAGCTCGCGGATTCGCTAAGGGCGCTGAACATAGTCGGCGAGAGGAGTGTGATAAAGATCCTGGAGATAATGCCCAGGAGCCCGATGACGCTCAGGCAGATACTAGCTAGCGAACGCAACAAGACGTTCGATGACAAAGAGATAGCGCAGATAATGGAGCTTATCAAGGGCAAGGCAAAGTGACGGGTGGGTAGATGGTGAACACAGGGGAGCGGGAGGAGAGACGGGAGGAGCATGCGTACGTGCTCGACTTCATGACGAGCGGCAAGTCCTACTCCAGCAGGCCTGAGCCGCTCACGCAGCTGCTGGGGGAGCAGCTCTTCACCATGCTGGAGGCGACCGTCAAGCCCAACGCCACCATGAACATGGGCGAGCGCGTCTATATAGGCAAGGAGAACCGCGAGAAGATACTGCTCATAAAGGCGAGGATCACGTATGACGAGCTTACGCAGAACGCGAAGGGCGAGCTGCCCATGGTCCTCGCCAACATCATAAAGGAGAACGAGAAGAGGTTCGTCGACGTGTTCAACAACGCCGGCCCGCTCAACATAAGGGAGCACTCGCTGGAGCTCCTGCCCGGGATAGGGAAGAGGCACCTCGAGTCGATACTGAAGGCGAGGAGCGAGAAGAGATTCGAGAGCTTCGCCGACATAAGCGCACGCGTGACGCTGCTGCAGGATCCTGCGAAGCTCGTAAGGGAGCGCATAATCGCAGAGCTGCAGGGAAACGAGCGCTTCTACATGTTCACGAAGCCGTACAGAAGGTTCGAGAGGCCCAGGTAGCGGCGCTTAGATCATGCAGGGCTCCTCCGCGACAGGCTTTCTTCTCTGCATAAAGAGATGCGTAGGCCTTGCTGCAGAGCGGCTTGGCGGGAAATAGACGGCTCAGACCTTCTTGAGGTGAAGCGCCGGGACTGTGAGGCACTTCGTGGAGTTGAACATCTTAAGCTCAACCACGTATGCGGAGCCCCTCTTCTCGAGCACCTTCGCTATCCTGCCCTTGTAGCGGGGGTGGGGTATGTTGCCGATGTTGCCATTCGGCACTATCGCCACGCTGTCCCCTATGCTGAAGCTCTTTATCTGCTCCCTTATGCTAAGCCTATGCGGTTTGTGATGTCTTGCCAGGTGCCTGCTCCTCCCGGAGAACAGCCCGTTCGATCGCTTGCTCATTATAATCACTAAGTGCGTTTTGCTATGGTGCTATGGTATTAGGGTTTGTAAACATATTTAAGCGTTGGGTTGTATACTGTATATACTGTATAGAGATACTTGCGTTAAGTGTGTTGTATGTCAAAGAACCCGAAGAACTACCAACCGGTGCACAAGCGCGTGGTCCTTAAGCCGACCTACCAGGTCGTCAACATAGTCACGAAGGCGAAGCTCGACGTTGAGCTCGACCTGTACGGGCTTGCAAGGATATCGCGCAACATAGACTACGAGCCGGAGCAGTTCCCCGGGGCGATCCTCAAGGTGAAGGACCCGAAGGCCTCAATACTGCTTTTTAAGAACGGCAACATGGTCTGCGCCGGCGCGAGGAAGGTGTCGGACGTGAAGAGGGCGATAGACAAGGGGGTCGAGCTCGTCAACGCCTACATAGCGAGCAAGTCGAAGTAAGCTTGCGGGCTCAGGCCCTGAGCAGTTCCAGCTTATCATCCATCTTCCCCGAGGAGAGCGCGCACATCCGCGTGAAGCTTGTTATCATCGCATTGGGCACGTAGATTGTTGGTATGCTCTTGACATCCGCGTAGTCCCTCCACGCGAGGATGCGCCTTAGCGGGCCGATTGAGATTATCGCCTTGTCCGAGTGCAGGTCGACCCCGCGGCCGTCCACGCCTATGACCAGTTCCGCGCCCCCCATCACCTTGCCGCAGATCGGCGGCCTCGAGAGGCTCTTCCTGGCCAGGATGGCGTCCATGCTGGTGTCTATCCTGAGTATGTTGCCGGTGCTGTCCTCCACGTACAGGTAGTCGTACCTTTCGAAGAGCGCCGTGTTCACGGTGATGTGCTGCCCTTCGCAGTTCAGCTCCAGCTCCCTCCTTTCACCGTCGACAATTACCCTTGGCATGGTGGCGGTCGTCATGAGATCACAGCAGCTAACTCAGGTAAGTTATATTAAGCTTGCCGGTCGCGCTCGGCCTGCGCAGTCATTCGCCTTGCCCCTCATCGCCTGGCGGGCCCGCCGCCCGCTTCCTGCCGAACGAGAGATAGGCGGTGTGCCATATCCCCTTTGTCGATGGTCTTGTGCCCTGCTCCCTGACAAGCATCTCGCGCACGATGACCTCGTAGGTCTCTATCTCGGTAAACCCCAGTTCCTTCATGCGCATAACGAACGCCTTCGCCTGCTCCATGTGCGGCAGGTACCCGCACACGTAGCCGCCGGTTTTCAGCGCCTCGAACGCGTTCTCCAGCGCGCTCTCGGAATTGGGCATGTCGAGCGTGACGATGTCGACGTCGCGCTCCGGCACATCGCCTGTTATGTCGGCGTGCTTTATGATAAGGTTGTCGAGCCCCTCGGCCTTCCTGTTCCTCTCGGCTATCCTTATGAAGTCCTCCCTCGTCTCGTAGCTCGTAACGCGCTTTGCCACCCTGGCGAGCGCGACCGCGAGCCACCCGCTCCCCGTGCCCGCGTCGAGACAGACGCTCTCCTTGCCTATGCCGGTGTAGCCGATTATCATGCCGATGTCCTTCGGCAGTATGACCTGCGGGCCCCGCTTCATCCTTCTGTACTTGCTTGGTAGGAACATGGGATCACTCGGCTGCGGGCTTGGCCTTCTGCCCCCTTGCCGCGCGCTTTTTCGCCGCAGGCTTAGCGCCTGCCGCCTTCGCCTTCCGTGAAGGCTTCTCCGCAGCCTTGGCCGGCTTGTCGGGCGCGGCCGGCGCAGCCTTGGCCGGCGCGCCCTGCACCGTCTCCGCCTTATCCCTGTTCGACTTCCACCCCGCTTTGCTTACGCAGTTGGGATCGAGGTCCATCTCGAAGACGCCCTTGCCGCGGCGTATGACCTTTATTATGGGGGTGTGGCAGTGCTCGCAGCTCTTGCCGGTCGGGACTATCTTAGCCCCCTGCGGGAGCGAGAAGGTCTTGGTGCATTTAGGGTAGTTGGCGCAGGCGACGAACTGCTTGCCGGCCCTGGAGCGCCTTATGACCAGTTCGCCCCCGTCCTCCGGGCACTTGCCCAGCGGGACGATGCTGTCGGAGAGCCCCCGCCTCATCGCCTCGGATATCTTCTCCTTGTTCGAATCGAACAGCTTCAGCGCGTCGAGCAGCATGGACTTGCCCTCCTCGATGACCGCCTCCTCGCTCCTCTTGCCCTGCGATATCTCCTCCATGTCGCTCTCCAGCTTCCGCGTGGTCCCCTCGTCGAGTATCATGCCCGCGTTCTCGTGGAGCGCCTCATACACGCTCATCCCGAACCTTGTTACGGTTATCGGGGAGCCGTCTATGTACGCCCTCTTGAAGAGCGTGTCTATTATCGATGCCCTCGTCGCCTTCGTGCCAAGGTCCTTCTTCTCCAGTTCTGAGAGCAGCGCCGCCTTGCCGAACCTTTTCGGGGGCTGCGTCTCGAGCTCCCGCATCTCCGGCCCCGATACCTGTGCGCGCTCCCCCTTTGTGAACTGCGGGAGCTCCTTGTCCACAAGGCGTGCGTAGGAGTAGAAGTCCGTCCAGCCCTTCTCGACGATCTTGGTGCCGTTGGCAGAGTACCTCTCCTCGCCGATCCTGATAACGACCCTGCTCTTCGCCAGCCTCGCGTATGGCGCGAAGCAGGACAGGAACCTCTGCGCTATCAGGTCGTAGAGCTTCGCCTCCTGCGGGGAGACCTCCTTAGGGGCGACGCCGGTCGGGTATATCGCTGGATGGGCCTCGTCGCTCTTCATTCCCTCGCTCGGCCTGAACCGTTTCTCCTCGATGAGCCGCCTTGCGCGCTTCTCGTAGACAGGGTTTTTCGCGAGCTCGCCGATTATCTTCTGCAGCCCCAGCGTCGGGGGCAGCTTCTGCGACGCGGTCCTCGGGTACGATATGTAGGAGCGCTCGTACAGAGACTGCGCGATGGCGAGCGTGGTCGAGGGGTCTATGCGCAGCGCCCTGCTCGCCTCCAATTGGAGCGAGGTCAGGTCGAATGGGGGATAGGGCCGGGATAGCTGCTCGTGCTCCTCCACCTCCTCCACCGTCGCATCTGCCAAACGCCCTTTTGTGGAGTCGTGCGCCGACTGCGCGTCCGCCCTGTCGAATATGTCGCCCCTCGAGTTCAGGAACTCGGTGCTCTTCGCATTGATGAATATCCTCCAGAATGGCTTCGGCCTGAACGCCTCTATCTCCTTCTCGCGCTTTGCGAGGACCGCGAGCGTGGGCCCCTGCACGCGCCCTATGCTGAGCGCCTTCGTCGTCGTGCCTGCCATAGCGCTGGTGAGCGCCCTGCTCAGGTTTATCCCCCAGAGCCAGTCGAGCATGTGGCGCGCCTCGCCAGCGTAGAAGTTGTTCATGTCGAGCGGCATCAGGTTCGCGTACGCCCGCTTTATGTCGGGTATCGTCGTGGTGGAGAACTTCATGCGCTTTGCGCTCTTTATGGCCTCCCCTGAGATGTTCCTTATTATGTTGGTCCCTATGACCGTGCCCTCTGTGTCGAAGTCGCAGGCGTTGACGTGGGCGGCCGCCCTCCTGCCGAGCAGCATCAGCACATCGAGGTACTTCTTCGTAAAGGCGGAGCCCGGGCTGGACTCGTATGAGGGCACCCACTTCACGTTAAGGACGGGATACCCGCGCTCGCTGTCCGCCTGGGCGAGCGTGTATACGTGGCCGACGGCGGGCGCTATGTACAGCGTTCCCTCCGGGCCGTCGATCTGATAATAGCCGACCCCGTTCAGGTTCTGGCGCTTCTGGCGGTTGTCCCCCAGCGCTATAGCGAGCCTGAGCGCAACGCTAGGCTTCTCAGCTATGATGAGTGTGTCCATGTCGGTTCACTTGCCCCTTCGCTTCTTGACCGCCCTCTTCGGGGCGCTGGATTGCGGCTGCGCCCGGCTCGGCCGGCGCCCGCCGATGGATATGAGCCACGCGTTGGCGAAGCCAACGATTATCGTCGCGGCGGCGAGGGCGTAGAATAGGGCCCCGGCGTGGTAATGTATAAATACGGCCAGTGCCAATATCACAAGTGCTATTGTGGCGAATGACGTGATTACCTCGAGCTCTATGGCCTTCAATCTCACACCGTGAATTTATGAATATATACTATATCGCATTTTTAACACTTTTCGCGGCGTTTGTGGTCTCGCTGGCGCAGCTGGCGTTCAAGAGGTCGGTGAAAAAGGCCGGCTCCCTGCGCGAGATGCTCGGCATGGCCAGGAGCCCGCTCTTCCTGCTCGGCATCCTTGGCTACCTGGCCGGGCTGGGGATCTATCTGGCGGCGCTTTCAGGGGGGGAGCTCTCGCTGGTCTACCCGCTCTTCGCGAGCTCCTTCATATTCGTGACCCTGCTGTCGGCGCTGGCGCTGAAGGAGAGGGTGGGATGGGTCAGGTTTGCCGGCATACTTATAATATTCGTAGGGATAGCTGTTGTTGCGGCGAGCTAGTGGTTGCATGGGTCGGAAAAATGCGGCAGGCGGGAAGAGGAAGCTCATAGGCGTGCTGCTCGCCTCCACATTCCTTGCGGCGCTGGGGCAGCTCATGTTCAAGTACTCGCTGGCAGGCGCGCGCCTGGACCCTGCCTATCTGCTGCTGGGCGTGGCGGCATACGGCGCGTCCACAATAGTGTATCTGTACGTGCTCGGCCGGGCGCACCTCAGCTGGGCCTACGGGATCGGGGGCCTGAGCTACATATTCGCGGTGCTGCTCGCTGCGCTCTTCCTCCACGAGAGCGTGACGCTCGTCAGGTGGCTCGGCGTGGCGGCGATAGCGATCGGGGCGGCGCTGGTCGGGAGCAGCTGAGCAAGGGATTTATACCTTTCCTGAGCTCTGTATTGCATGGCCGTGGCGCGTGCGCAGAGCGCGATGGAGTACCTTACCACATACGGGTACGCCATAGTCGCGATCGTCATAGTCCTCGCGGTGCTCTATTACCTTGGCATATTCAACGGCGGGGCAGGCAGCGACATCTGCACCGCAGAACCCGGGTTCAGCTGCTCCAGCCCGCTCCTTTACAGCACCGGCAACTTCGTGGCGGTGGTGGGAAACTCCGGACCAGAGATAACGGTCACGGCAACAGGGTGCAGCAACGACTCGAGGGCCCCCGCAACAACATTGCAGCTTTCAAGCCCGGTAACCATAAAGTCGGGCAGCTCGCAGAGCCTGACCTTCCCGTGCCGGCTCAACGGCCAGAGCCCTGGAACCAAGTTCAGCGGAACCCTCTGGATCGTCTACAACATAAACGGCAGGATCGGCCTGGAGGAGGAGCTGGCCGGCGTTGACGTGCGCATAGGCAGCGGCGCGCAGTCCTTCAGCACCAGCAGCACCACCTCGACGAGCAGCACCTCAACCACCTCTACAAGCACAAGCTCGACATCCACATCCACAAGCTCGACCTCGACAACAACGGCGAGCAGCACCTCGACAATACTCCCGAGCAGCAACAACCTCAACCCGCTGAACGTTTATGCATATACGCAGTCTACCGGGATGTACAGGACGCAGAGCACGAACCTTTACGCGACCGCGTACGGGGGGGCGGGGTCGTACGCGTACCAGTGGTATGAGGAGGCGCCGGGTGCGCCATCCTTCACTGCGATAAGCGGCGCGACGTCGTCGCAATACACGTTCTCAACGTCGGGGAGCACTACTACGGGAACCTACCAGTTCGAGGCGCAGGTGACGGACGGGGAAACGCCTAATGTCGTCACAACCAGCTCACCGGTCAACGTAACAATATCGCTGAACCCGCTGGACGTATACGCGTATGCCTCTTCTACGCAGGTATACAGGACGCAGAGCTCTTCGTTGTCCTCATCGGCACACGGGGGGGCAGGGTCGTACGCGTACCAGTGGTATGAGGAGGCGCCGGGTGCGGGGTCGTTCAACACGATAAGCGGGGCGACGTCGTCGTCGTACACGTTTACCCCGTCAACCAGCAGCGCGACCGGCACCTACCAGTTCGAGGTGCAGGTTACAGATGGGGAGACGCCGAATGTCGTCGCCACGAGCGCGCCTGCGAACGTTGTCGTGCTGATGAACCCGCTGAACGTTTATGCATATACGCAGTCTACCGGGATGTACAGGACGCAGAGCACGAACCTTTACGCGACCGCGTACGGGGGCGCGGGGTCGTACGCGTACCAGTGGTATGAGGAGGCGCCGGGCGCGTCTTCCTTCACTGCGATAAGCGGCGCAACGTCGTCGCAATACACGTTCTCAACGTCGGGGAGCACCACTACGGGAACCTACCAGTTCGAGGTGCATGTAACAGATGGGGAGACGCCAGCGCTGACAAATGTGAGCGCCCCCGTCAATGTCACCATCAACCTGAACCCGCTGAACGTTTATGCATACGCCTCCTCCACGCAGGTATACAGGACGCAGAGCTCTTCGTTGTCCTCATCGGCATACGGGGGCGCGGGGTCGTACGCGTACCAGTGGTATGAGGAGGCGCCGGGGGCGCCATCCTTCACCGCGATAAGCGGGGCGACTTCGTCGTCGTACACGTTTACCCCGTCAACCAGCAGCGCGACCGGCACCTACCAGTTCGAGGTGCAGGTTACAGATGGGGAGACGCCGAATGTCGTCGCCACGAGC
>JAJYUY010000012.1 GCA_021792295.1 Microcaldota archaeon
GACTTGGAGCGACCTTACCCCTCCCGCTATCCCCTTCTGCGCAAGCGTCTCCGCGGCGCTCTGCGCGCTCCTTGGAACCGATATCGCCCACTGGTTGTTCTCTATTATGACAACGAGCGGGAGCTTGAACACGCCCGCCATGTTTATCGACTCGTAGAAATCCCCCTCCGACGTCCCCCCGTCGCCAACATAGGCCACAACGGCCGATCCTGTCCTCTTGTATTTCTGCGCGAACGCTATGCCGGCCGCGTGAGGCATCTGCGTCGCCACCGGCACTATTACCGGGAAACCTCCCACCTCCTTTGGTATTATGCTGCCTTCCTCGAATCCCCTCCAGTAGAGAAAATGGGTGCCGAGCGGCATGCCCCGTGCAAGGAAGACGCCATGCTGCCTGAAGTTAGGTACGAAGAGGTCGCGATCGCGCATCGCGAGCGCGCTGCCTATCTGCGTCGCCTCCTCCCCGATCAGCGGCGCATACGTGACCGCCCTGCCCTGGCGCTGAAGGCTGAGCGTCTTCTCGTCGAGCGCCCTCGTGGCGCTCATCAGCTTATACATCTCTATGATCTTTTGGTCGCCTAGGTCCTTGGGGGCAAGCGACCGGTCTATTGTGCCGCTCTCATCCATTATCTGCGTATACCAGATCCTGCCTTCGAACGCTGTCCTGCGCAACAAAACACCAGAACCGCATCTCAAGCAATTAATAAATCAGTTGTTGTTGGATTGCGCCCATAGCGCGTGTAGGGGCGAAGGCCAGCGCAGGTTGCCGGTCTTGCAAAAGCATAAATGCCATCCGGAGAGATAATTGCGGTGGGATGATGCGTGCGCGATACAACCAGAGGTGCAGGCCCAAGTTTCTTGGCATTGGGGAGGAGGCCCAGGCCAGGTTGCACTGCTCATGCCTGCTGAGGAAAGTGCAGGTATCCGGATGGCTGCCCGCCAATCTCCCTCGTGAGGCGCTGGCCGGAATCTACGACGATCTCTTCGGCGGGATGGGCCTGATGGAGCGCCTTTCGGACGATGACGAAAGGCCGTACTGCGGGCTCTTCGAAGCGCCGAATCTTCCCGACAGGACAAAGGAGAAGATGTACAGGTTCATAAGGCGCCCCCTTAACGGGCGCTCACGCAGCCCGAATTCCCGCTCATGACCCTGCTTGCTACCTCTCCCCATACTTAGCCAGGAACTCCTTGTACTCGTCGAGCAGCGCCGCTGGCGCAGACGGCTTGACTCTCCCGATGATCCCAATCACATCCTGCGTCTCTATGAACACGTCGTTGCCCGACTCCACCGCCCTCCTGAGCGCGGCCGTTTTTACCTCCCTGCATATGTTGTTTATGTCCGCCCCTGTGAACCCGTTTGAGCGGTCACCCAGCAGCTTGTAGTCCATGTTCGAATCGCACGGCGCGTCCTTGAGGTAGTACCTGAACATCTCCGACCTCTCCGGCGCACTTGGGGGCCTGACATAGATGAGCTTGTCAAACCTGCCCGGCCTCAGTATCGCGGGATCCAGGGCATCCGGCCTGTTCGTCGCGCCGACGATCACGATCCCCTCCACTCCCTTTATCCCGTCCACCTGCTGCAGGAACTCGTTCGTCACCTGTATCGCCATCTCGCTCGCAGTCTCCCTTGAGGGGGTTATGCTGTCTATCTCGTCGACCAGGACGACGGCGGGCGTGTTCTCCGCCGCCCTGTTGAATATCTTCCTGACCGCGTTTATCGCGCTGGAGGAGTCCTCGTTTATCAGCTCCGACCCGCTTATCTGGAGCACGGTCGCGTCCTTGATGCCGTCAAGTATCGCGCTCATGAGCATCGTCTTTCCATTTCCCGGAGGGCCGAAGAGCAGGATCCCCTTGATCGGGCTGACCCCGTACCTCTTGACCAGCTCAGGATGGAGCAGAGGCGTCTCAACCGCGTCCCTTACCGCCTTCTTCGCGTCATCCAGCCCTATCACGTCCCCCATCGATAACCTGTGGCTCGTCTCCACAAGGCTCTGCCCGAGCACTCTCCTCTCAAAGTCTATCTTGAATTCTGTGTATTCCCTGATACTCGCCAGCGTCGCCGATGGTTTCATGCGCTTTATGGTGTTGACTATGTCCGCCTGGCTTATCTCGAGCACCTTATGCTCCCTCGCCGCCTCCTTTGCCACCTCCTGCGCCACGCTCTCACACAGCGACTTTATGTCGGCGCCCGAGTACCTCTCCGTGATCCTTGCCAGCTCGCCTACGTTCACACCCCTCGACACCGGCAGGTTGCCGAGGTAGTGCTGGAATATCTTCTTCCTACCCTCGAAATCAGGCAGCGGCATGTATATTATCCTGTCAAACCTGCCTGGCCTGAGCACCGCCGGGTCGATCAGCTGCGGCACGTTCGTCGCCCCCACCACGATTATCTTGTCGAGCCTGTTGAAGCCGTCCATCTCCTGGAGGAGCTGCGTCAGTATCTCCTTCTGCGCCTCGTCCGAGTTCTCCCTCCTGCTCCTGGCTATCGAGTCGATCTCATCTATGAAGAGCACGCAAGGCATGTTCTTCCTGGCGATCTTGAAGACGTTCGCCAGCTTCCTCTGCGTCTCGCCAGGTATCCCGGATATCATGTTGCTCCCCTGGATCAGGAAGAAGCCCGCGTGTATCTCGTTCGCTATCGCCCTCATCAGCATCGTCTTTCCGGTCCCAGGAGGGCCGAACAGCAGGAGCCCCCGTATCGGCTTCACATTGTACGCCTTGGATATGCCCTTCTGCTCCAGCGGGAAGATTATCGCGTCGCTCAGCTCCCTCTTGGTCGCCTCGTAGTTCCCTATGTCTGAGAACCGCTCCTTCGCCCCCTCAGAGGCGAGGTCCTCAAAGGCGTCGCCGAACTTGAGCCTGAGATCGCTCTTCCTCACATCGAGCGCCTTCACGATGTCCACTCCGTATCCCTCCATCATGAAGAGGGCCAGCAGCCCCAGCGCGAAGCTCGCGAATGCGCCGACCATGTCCACAAGCCCTCCGCTACTTCCTGCGAGCGCGGCAAAGCCTATCGGGTAGAGCACGCACGCGAGCGAGGCGGCGGCGCCCCTGTATTCCGACCGGCTTGTCACCGCCATCATATCGGTCACGAACACCGCTGCGACAAGCAGGGCCATGAAGGCAAAATATGCGAATATGTCGGTGCCCAGCGGCGAGAGCAGGTTGCCGAACTCGTAGCTTATGCCGTTGACGATCCCGCCACTGGTCATTCCCTGGTACGCCTCCCCGACCCCTCCGGCGAAGCCAAGCAGGCCGAACCCATGGCCGTTAGGCACAGAATCGTTCGCCATCGGCCTTGAGAACAGCGCGGCATGGGCGACCGACGCGTCGAAAGGCACGTACGCGCTGTTCTGTACTCCTGTGAGCCCAGAGAGCATCACGATCAGCAGCACCACGAGCACGCTCATCACCGCTGCGCGCTTGAAGCCTATGGTGAGTATTGAGAGCATGAATACCGGTATGCTCAGGAGGTAGCCCATCGCCGAGAACGGCAACGCGACGAGCAGGTACATGAACTCTATGGTCCTGTGGTGCATGTAGCCGTATATCATCGAGAACGAAATCGCGAGCAGGTAGATCCACGCCAGCGCGGGCAGCTGGTACATCACCATCGGGAACGTGAGCAGCAGCATGAGAAGCAGGCCGAGGAACGCGTGTTTTAGCCCGGCGAAGAATAGCGCTATCCCAAACACGACGAGGATCACTAGCGGGTAGAACGGCAGTGCGGCCGCGAACGCTATGAATCCCAACAGCACCAGCACCGCGTCTATGAAGTTGGGGTTGGAGGATATCTCGTCAGCCAAGTCCTTCAGCCGGTAAAGGAAGAAAGGCGTGCTCTTGTACTTCCGCATCACCTCCTTGGACAGCACGCCCCTCACCTGGGGGCCGTCTTCAACGCCAACTCCTGCCATCAAAATCATTAAATCATTATTCCTTCAAAACAGTCCTCATAGCCGTATGCCCATCATACTTATTAATTGCTTACGTTTAAATACTGTCTATCCCGTTGTAGCTCAATAGTAGAGCGGTCGCCTGTAGTCTGTAAATCCGCATTGGAAAGCGACAGGTTGGGTGTGCAATTCACCCCAACGGGAACTAATGAGAGGCCCATAGCGCGAGCTGTGGCAATCCAAATACCCTGGCCCTGGCAACCATGCGAGCTGCCAAGCAAAACCACAGCCTTGAGGCGCCCTACCTTGCGGGATCCCTTACGCCAAGTCTCCTAAGAAGCACGATCCCGTCTTTGAGGTCCGACTCCAATACCTCGACATCGCCCACCGGCGCCGGAGCCGGTTTCGCCTCCCCCAACGGCATAACCCCCACCTCCTCTGGGCTGTCGCTGACCGGAACCGCCTCAAACGTTTCAACATCGCTTTCCGTTTCGGGCCCAGGGCCCCTCAGGGGGACCATTATGCGGGTCTCATCGCCTGCCGCTTTGGCGCAAGGTTCCCTCATTGCTTTGCCTCCCAATTTTATCATAAGCTTCTTCTACCGGTGTCAATATATATGCCTTGTGTACGACCCGCCGAAGCGCAATGCGGTTCCTGCGAGTTCTATACGAATATATATTTTGCGCAGGCAACATAGTATGCGATTGCCTTGGTAGTGTAGTGGTTAGCACGCGACCCTGTCACGGTTGCAACCCGGGTCCGAATCCCGGCCAAGGCGTTATTTTTTAATCGTGGCCCCAATTTCACTTAAGTTGTCTAACAAAATTTTTAATTATGTTCTTTTTGCCTTGCATTTTGACTATTTCCCATGCTCTTTTATAGTCAGCATTATTTTTATCTGCATTTATGTATTCTCTCAATTTTTTCTTACCAAATAGCTTCGTGTAGACGTTTTCTAATACAGCGTATAATAAGATATGTTGTTTTGTAGTTTCTGACTCGTTTCTGAACTTGATATTGTATGCGTTCCAATTTATTCTGTTTAGATTTTCAAATTCTAATCTATGCCCTAATTCATGTATAGCAAGTGCTAGTATCCAATCCAAATCTTTAGAGATCTTCAACGTTGTTGGGACGCTGAAAGAGAAATCTATGTTATCTAAGACGTAACAATTTATGTCTTTTTCAGCCCATCTTAACTTATAAGTTTTAGATATTAAGTTCATTGCCTTATTCCCTATAGTATCCCATTTCTTCTGTAATTTTTGTGTATACTTTGTATATCGATCAATGCGTCTTTTATCCCATATCCTATTCACTAATTTCTTCATATGTTTCCTATTGTTTGTTTTCAATTCCTCTATTAGCATTTCATATACCGGGGAATAGACAAACTTTATTTTTGGAGGCATAATATTCCTTAGCGTATGAAATTATAATACTAGTACCTGACTTTTCAAAGAGTAGGTAAAATACGATGTTTTTCGGCTAATGAAGAGTTTTACGAGGGAAAACAGGGTAAAACGGAGGTAAAGAGAATCATTTTACTCCACCTGAAAGGGTGTTTTACTCCACATGAACTGTTTGAGTGGTCAAAACATACAGAATAGACATAACAAAAACTTTCACGATATAGCCGTTCTGCTTACGCAGTTATAGGCTCTATCTAAGTTATTCTTGGGTTCAATTTTATACAAAATCGCACCAGATGTCTATATAAATTTCAAGCTTCATTAATTGCTTAATAAAAGGATTCGATTCTCCTAAAAGATGAAGCTATGAAAATTACTACTAAAGGCTTAAATTACGAGCATAATGCTCGACCTGTCACGGTCGGAATCCAGGTCCGAATCCCGGCCAAGGCGTCTTATTTCTTATGATCAAAACCAGGCCGCAAATGGCCATTTCAGAAGAATACTCAACTGCTTATCTCCCTCGCTTTCTCTTCGCGTTTTTCATATCGGGTATTGTGTACTTGTTCCAGAATAGCTTGTACAGCCTGAGCCTATCCGGTACCTCCCTCAACCCTGGGATGTATGGCAGGAATACCAGTATGAGGAGCGTCACAGCCCCTATGCTCCCGTTTTCTACGTCATTCCACCACGGAATGTTGGCTGTCTGTATCTGCAGCAGATTGTATGGGATTAGCCAGTACTGCAGGCTCCATGGGGGCGCCCCGACCTTGAGCATGCCCCACTGCGGCACGCTGAGCCCGTATCTCGAGGCCTCTGCCCAAAGTATGCCGGAATCGTAGAGGAACCTGATCACGTATGTGTCATTGTTCCCGCTCATCACCTCGCCCTGCAGGACCGGCTGGTAGGCGCCAACCTGTGCCATGTAGGTGAGACTCGAGGCCATAACTATCATCGGATTTGACGAGTTCATGCCTTTTGATACCGTCCCATTGGCGTCGAAATAGGCGTAAGCCTGGGCCAGCGTCCGACTCCTATCCGATCGGTTCTCCGCAAGGAACCTGGCCTCCTCATTCTGCGAGTGCGTAAGGTTCAGGTAAACCGAATACGGGACCGATACATATGCGCTGCTCGTGTTGAAACTGTATGGATCTATGGTGTCGAGGTACGTGGCGGTTGCCGATGAGCCGTTAAACTCTTTGAGAAATGTCATTGCGACCGTGTCAGGATGTGCCTGCGCCGCCTCACCGATGGTCAATGGGGGTATGTACGGTGCGCTGAAGAGCAGGGCAAGAAGCACCACAACTACGAGCACGTACGCCATCCTCTTGTACAGCGTTCTATGGTTTATGGGGACTATGCTGTAGGGTATGTCTTTCCTATAGGGGGTGTTGAGACCGGCTTTCCTGACCAGGCTGTAATGGGAGAGGATGAGCACCACGAGCAGCAGCGGCACTATCGCAACATGCCATCCGAACACCGCACCCGAGTTCATCGGGTTTATCCAGAAGCCGAGGCCCATCCCGTTCCAGAGGTCCGAGCCCGCCTGCTGGTTCGCCTGCGAGACAAGGCTGCCGCCTATGCCGACGCCGAAGGCGAACTCGAAGAGCACGGCCGCAAACATCATACCTCCGATGATCCAGACAAGCCTCTTCTTCCGGAATGCAGAGGTGCAGAAGTTGACGAAGAGGTGCACGAACATCAGCGTAACGAACGCCTCTGCCGCCCACAGGTGCACGCTGCGCACGAAGGTCCCCGCAGCGCTCATGTCCCACCAGTACGGCCCGAAGAGGACCATTATCAGGCCCGTTGCCCCGAGCACGACAAACAGCTCGATGAGATACACACCAATGGTAAAGAAGAAATTGTTCCCATAAGAGGGGCCGGTGTGTATCAGATTGTCATCGTAAAGACTCTTTAGCTGGTCGCTGGCCCCCCTATTCTGTACGTTAGCGCCATCGACCCTCGCCGACCTTGCCATGCTATGGTATAAATATGAGAATTAATAAAATGAGCGGAAAATCCAGCAGATTGCCGCCATGTCCAACCTGGCTGTGGACGGTTCGCTTCAGCGTCGCGTATGTGGCATCCAGCTAGCCAGGCAGCGGCCACCACGGCCCGAAGTAATCAGGACCTATGCCATGATTGCGCCTTTGGCCGGCCGGGAGGTCTTACAGCTATAAATTACTTCCCTACCATTACCCGTAGCGTGAATCGATGAAGCTTCGCAGGGCATCTGCCTTATTATACCGCAGCGAGATGCTGCACAGCCGTGCGTTCAAAATGCTGGCCTGGCGTGAGAGGAACCGCAGGCTCGGCCGCATGCTGCTTGAGCTGTCAGCGATAGAGGGGAAGCACGCCCTTATGTGGAAGAGGGCGGGCCGCCTCCGCCGTATCCGAGAGCATCTCTCCGGCGGGCTCTATATATGGGCGCTAGTGCTCTTCAGGAGGCTGTTCGGCATAACGCTTGCAATAAAGCTCATGGAGTACAACGAGAATAAGATCCTTGGCAGTTTGCGGAATAGCGACCTGCGCCACCGCAACAGCGCCATCGGCAGGATCCTGGCAGACGAGAGGGAGAAGAAGCTCGCGCTGGAGTCGAGGATACTCGGCTACAGCTCCATACTGAGCAACATACGCGACGTCGTCTTCGGCATGAACGACGGTCTCGTCGAGATACTCGCTGCGACAGCGGGTATAGGCGCGGCGATCCAGCAGCCCCTCCTTGTGATAGTCGCGGGCCTCATAGTCGCCATATCCGGCACGCTCTCCATGACGGGCGGCGCATACCTGTCAACCGAATACCAGAACACAATAGATGCAAAGAGAGCGGCCCGCGGGCCGCTCTCACCAATCCGGTCCGCCTCCTATGTCGGCGTGTCATACATGCTTGGCGCGATCGTGCCCCTCCTGCCGTTCATACTGGGGATGTCCGGCTACAGGGCGATATCTGTTTCCATAGCCGTGACCGCGGTCGTCCTGGTCGCGGTATCGTCGGTCATCTCCGTTGTCAGCGACACCTCTATATCGGAGCGCGCCCTAAAGACGCTGCTCATAACGCTTGGCATATCCGCGATAACCATAGCCCTCGGGATATACGCAAGGAGCTACATGCACCTTGCGATATGAGGGCGCGCCTCAGCGCGCTTTTCTGCGATAATAATAAATAGCTTCTTCGGCAATTGTAGATAGTCTGTTTTTGGGGTGCTCTAATGACTGATGAGAACGATGTAGCCGGAATGATAACCGAGATAACGAAAAGGATGGAGATGCTGCTGAATGACAGCAGCGTCCCAAAGAACGTCCGCACCGCAATAAACGAGGCGAAGATGCACCTCGACTCCAAGGAGGACAACATAATAAAGGTCTCGTCCGCGATATACAGCATCGACTCCATAAGCAACGACATAAACCTGCCATCGCAGGCAAGAACCGCCGTGTGGGGCATACTGAGCATGCTGGAAGCGATAAAGACCAGTAATTGACATGCCCGGAGCGACGATAAAGCTGCTTGTCAAGGAGCTGTCCGGCAAGAGCATACTCGTTTCCGGTGACGTGAGTGGGCTGGAGCTGGATGGCATACCGGTAGAGATACTCGCATCGAGGATAGTCTCCGCGCTCGAGGGCAGGGAGGGCATTAGGATAGCGGACAGGGTGCTCATAGACAGCATAGTCGCCGAGATAAAGGGCGAGAAGTCGCCCGATCCGATAGAGGTGGCGCAAAGGACCGATTTCATGGCGCCTGCATCGGAGATAGACGCGCGCTACACCATCGCAAGCAGGGAGAACGACCGCTCTGGGACGGGCACGGAGGGGTTCGTCAGCTATTTCAGGAACAGGCTCGCTCGGCTCAGGTCGATAATAGGCTCGCAGAGGGCAGGCGTCTCGATGATGGTGCAGAGCATAGAGAACCTGAAGAGCTATTCCGCGGGCAGGGAGGTCACGATCGTCGGCATGGTCTCCAACAGGGTCGTGACCAAGAACGGCAACATAATGGTGATCCTTGACGACGAGACCGGCGACTCGAGGGTCATATTCATGAACGGGACCTCCCAGAAGGCGAAGGAGCTGTTCGAGAAGGCGAGGAGGATAGTCAACGACGAGGTCATGGCGGTAAACGGCAAGATATCCGGCCCGTTCCTAATCGCCGACGAGATCATCTGGCCCGACGTGCCGATAAAGCAGCGCACCACCACAGAGGACGACATAGCGATAGCGTTCATATCGGACACGCATGCGGGGAGCAAGCTCTTCATGGAGAGGAACTTCGCCAACATGATAAAGTGGCTCAACGGGGGGATTGACGAGAAGAGAGGGCTCGCGGGCAAGGTGAAGTACGTCGTCTTCGGTGGCGACGTAGTCGACGGGATCGGCGTGTACCCCAACCAGGACCGCGAGCTGTCGATACTCGACATATACTCGCAGTACAAGCTGTTCATGAACATGATAAGCAGCATACCTGACTACATCCAGGTCTTTGTCATACCCGGGAACCACGACGCCGTGCAGAGGGCCGAACCGCAGCCCTCCCTGACCCCGCAGCTGCTCAGGGACTTCAGGGCCGACAACATACACATGCTGCCCAACCCAAGCTTCCTCAGCCTGCACGGGGTCGACGTGCTCGCCTACCACGGCACGTCGCTCGACTCGATGATAAGATCCATACCCGGGCTCACCTACGCGGATCCGGCGCCGGCGATGATAGAGCTGCTTAGGCGCAGGCATCTCTCCCCGATATACGGGGGCAACATCATAGTGCCCAGCAGCAGCGACAACCTAGTGATAGACCGGATACCGGATATACTCCACATGGGCCACGTCCACAAGAACGCGCTCTCGAACTACCACGGGGTCGACATACTCAACAGCGGCACATGGCAGTCGAGGACCGAGTTCCAGGTCATACAGGGACACATACCCTCCCCGTGCGTGCTTACCGTATACGAGACGAAGGAGAGCAAGTTCACAACAATAAACTTCGAGAGATAAGCATGGAGATAGGGGAATACTTCGGCGCGATGGCGGCGGGCTTCGAGAGTGCCTACAGGGTGGCGGCTGAGGCCCGCGCCAAGGGCTACGACCCTAAGCCGGTCGTGGAGATAACGCCGGCGCCAGACCTCGCCTCGAGGGTGGAGGGCATAGTGGGGATAAAGGGGCTGGCGGCGATGATAAAGGCGCACACAAGTGAGAAGACGCGCCAGGAGCTCGCTTTCAACATGGTCAAGGACATCTGCTCCTGGGGGGAGCTTGGTCCCGACATCGAGAGAAGGCTCACGGTCGCGGTGCGCGTGGGTCTGGCCGTGCTGACCGAGGGCGTCGTAGTGGCATCGACAGAGGGGGTGCAGCGCGTGAGCATCCACAAGTCCCCGGACGGCTCCGACTACATCGCGGTCGTCTATGCGGGCCCGATACGCGGCGCGGGCGGCACCAGCGCCGCGCTATCGGTGGCGATGGCCGACTACGCGCGCCAGCTGCTGAAGATAGGGCCCTACAAGGCGCCCCCGACCGAGGTGGAGCGCAGCTTCGAGGAGATAGAGATATACCACACGAGGATAAACCGCCTGCAGTACCTCCCCTCTGAGAAGGACGTGAAGCACATCATAGAGAGCTGCCCGGTCAGCATCGACGGCGTGCCGACCGAGAAGCTGGAGGTCGCGATACACAGGAACGTGAAAAGGCTCGACAGGTTGGGCAACGAGGAGATAATGACGAACAAGGTCAGGGGAAGCATAGGCCTGGTGATATGTGAGGGGATAGCGCAGAAGGCAAAAAGCGTGATGAAGCACACCAAGAACGCAGGGCTCGACTGGAGCTGGCTCAACAAGGTCATCAAGGCGGACAAGCCGACATCGGCTGGCGCAGAGGCGCAGGACAAGTCAAACACAACCTTCCTGCAGGACCTTGTCGCAGGCAGGCCGATACTCGCATATCCGGCGACAAGGGGCAGCTTCCGGCTGAGGTACGGCCGCTCCAGGTTCACCGGTATAGCCGCGAAGGGGTTCAGCCCGGCCTCCATGCTGCTGCTCGGCGGTTTTATCGCAACCGGTACTCAGCTGAGGGTGGAGAAGCCCGGCAAGGGCTGCGTCGCCGCACCCGTCGACACGATAGAGGGCCCGTTCGTCAAGCTCGCCAGCGGCGAGGCGCTTAGGGTCAACAGCGGCGAGCTTGCCGACAGGATAAAGGACAATGTAAGGAAGATAATCGCGGTGGGCGACATACTGGTGACGTACGGAGACTTCAGGAAGACCAACACCCAGCTGCAGCCCTCGAGTTACGTCGAGGAGTACTGGGCTGAGCAGCTCTCCTCGCTAGGCTTCAAAGGCGAGCCGCGCGACCCGCATAGCTTCGCCGAGGCGTACGCTCTCTCGCGCGACTACAAGGTGCCCATGCACCCGCGCTACACGTATGAGTATGCCGACGTGACCGGGGATGAGCTGCTGGTGCTGCGCTCCGCGCTCGCGAGAGCGTCCCGCGAGCCGAAGGGCGATTCTCTGTTCGGCCTGAAGAGCCTGGAGATCGAGAGGGGGCAGGAGGGGGCCAACGTCGCGATACTGGAAAAGCTCTGCGTGCCGCACTTCGAGTTCGCCGACAGGGTGCGCATCGACGGGGATGACGCGCAGAGCATGATCGCCTCGCTAGGGCTCTCCAGCGAGGGGACGATAGACACGAGCAGGGAGTTTTCACATCGGGCCGGCGCCTCGGCGCTCGAGATGGTAAACGCCAACGCTCCATTCGCCGTAAGGAACCGCTCCACAAGGATAGGCGCGAGGGTGGGGAGGCCGGAGAAGGCGAAGGAGCGGCTCATGAAGCCCGCCCCGAACATACTCTTCCCGATAGGCGAGTACGGCGGCAAGGAGAGGAACGTGTCGAAGGCGTACGAGCTTGCGAAGAAAAAGTTCGGGAACCAGGGCATAGAGGTCGAGGTCTCGAGGTACAGGTGCGAGAAGGGCGGCGAGCTCGTCTATACCTCATTCTGCGGCATGCACTCCTCGCCTGCGCGCCTCGAGTTCGTCTGCAGGGTCTGCGGGAGGAAGTGCGGCGGCCCTGTCTGTCCGTCGTGCGGAGGCGCCGCGGAGGCCGGTGAGCGCAGGAGCCTCGACATAATAGGCGAGGTCGAGCGCGCGACGAAGAGGATGGGCATGCCAATGCCGAAGCTGATGAAGGGCGTCAAGGGCATGATGAACAGCACAAAGACGGCAGAGCCCATCGAGAAGGGAATACTGAGGGCCTCGATCGGAATCCACATCTTCAAGGACGGCACATCAAGATTCGACGCGACCGACATGCCGATAACGCACATATACCCGAGGGAGGCGGGGGTCAGCGTAGCCCGACTGAGGGAGCTCGGCTACACGAAGGACTACAGGGGCGCCGAGCTCGCCAGCGAGGACCAGCTCGTTGAGCTGAGGCAGCAGGACGTGGTGCTCAACAGGGAGGGCGCCGAGCACATGCTGAAGGTCGCAAGGTTCACGGACGAGCTGCTTGTCAGGTACTACGGGATGGAGCCCTTCTACAAACTCTCATCTGTCGACGGGCTGATCGGTCACCTTGCGATAACCCTCTCGCCGCACACCTCTGCAGGCGTGCTCTGCAGGATAATAGGGTTCACGGATGCGTATGTGGGCTTCGCGCATCCGTACACGATATGCGCCAGGAGGAGGAACTGCGATGGCGACGAGGACACGACGATGCTGCTGCTCGACGCGCTCCTCAACTTCTCGAGGAGCTACCTGCCGACCACGATAGGAGGCACGATGGACGCGCCGCTCATACTCACGCTGAAGATAGACCCGGGCGAGGTGGACGACGAGGTCCATGACATGGAGGTCGTCGAGAGGTACGGCCTGGACTTCTACGAGCGCGCAGAGAGGCGTGAATACCCTGGGGAGGCTAAGATAGAGCTGGTGAGGGGCAGGCTCGGGTCGGGCAACGAGTACGGCAACATAGGCTTCACCCACCTCAGCACCGCCGACGCGGTACGCTGGGCGCCGAAGCGCAGCACGTACACCAAGCTCAACACGATGGTGGAGAAGATAGACGCGCAGTTCAGGCTCGCCGACATGCTCGAGTGCGTCAACAGGCCGGATTCGGCGAAGAGGCTGATACTCAGCCACTTCATACCAGACCTGATAGGCAACATGCACTCCTTCTCGAGGCAGGGCTTCAGGTGCGTCTCCTGCAACGCGAAATACAGGAGGGTGCCCCTCGTGGGGAAGTGCACCAGGTGCGGCGGGAGGATAGTGCTCACGATATCGAAGGGGAGCATAGAGAAGTACCTGGACGTTGCGGCGGAGCTGGCGAGGAGGTACGAGATAGAGCCGTACATCGTCCAGCGCATCGAGCTGATCAGAGACGAGATAGAGAACGTCTTCGGCTACTCCGGCGACCAGGAGAAGACGAAGCAGATAAACCTGACAAAGTTCATGTGACCAATAAACGCAGGTTACCGGTACCGCATAAACGTTATAAAACAATAGCTACAATAAATAAGAGGGATGATTGATTGGCAATAAAGAGAAGGTCGCGGAGAAGGAGCAGCGGGCGCAGCGGATCGAACACCAGCTACCTTAAGCTCAGCAACCTGGCGCTTTTGGCTACGGTCATAGTTCTCGCCGCGTACATACTATATCCGGGCATAAGGTCGGCGGTGACGGGGCGACCCCTGGGCAACACGACCGCCGGCATAGACACCCAGCTCACACCGGCCCAGCTAGCCGCGATAAACAGCGCTCCCAACAGCTATTTCGAGAGAGCCGGCGAGTCGCTGCTGAACCTGACCATACCCGGCATCCAGGAGAGCAACGGCATATACTACGGCCAGGACTTCGAGACATGGATAAGCAACAGGACCATACTCACCCCCCTGATTTACAACGGCAAGCCCAGCGTGATATACATCGGCGCCATATCCTGCATATACTGCGCGGAGAACAGGTGGGCGATGGCGCTCGCCCTGTCAAGGTTCGGCCGGTTCGGGGCCCTTTACAATGGCTACAGCTCCATAGGCGACGGCGACGTGCCTACGTTGTACTGGTCGGCGGACAACTACACGACCAGCGGCGGAGCGACCTTCGGGAACAGCTACACCAGCAACTACGTAAACTTCTTCAGCGCGGAATACGACTCGCCGATAAAGTCCGGCTTCCAGTTCCCGCAGCAGCAAAACCCGATAGCGTACTTCGTGGTCCGTGCACCAAACCAGTCCTACGCTACCGCCATGGCGTTGATGAACATGACCGGCGCGTTCCAGGGTACCCCGTTCACATTCTGGGGCAGCGTCCTCAACACAGGGGTGGATGCGG
Source organism: Microcaldota archaeon (assembly GCA_021792295.1). GTDB lineage: Archaea > Micrarchaeota > Micrarchaeia > Micrarchaeales > Micrarchaeaceae > JAJYUY01. Next base: position 14,605 of record JAJYUY010000012.1, read on the forward strand.
TGGTATTCGGCATACCGAACAGCACCCCGTCATCCACGCACCCTCCACTGACCTACATGAGCCATGCGCAGATACTGGGCGAGCTGGGCGCGTACAACTCAACGTTCGCGCAGGAGGAGTACGCCGCGGCAGACGTATACGTCGCAGAGCTGTGCCCGTCGCTAAACAACGCGGCGCCGGCCTGCAGGCTCCCGGCCATAACCGCGATGGAACAAAGGATGGGGCTGGGCTGATCTGATGGGAGCGGACCGAATGGCTGCGCAGGGCATGATTGGCGCTCTGAAAAGCGTATACAAGGGGAAGTACATACTGCTGAACGCGGCAGCAGCGGCAGTATACTACACGATCATAGAGAAGATGATCTCGCTCCAGGGTTTTGGCGTTGCGATAGCGACAGCTCCTATATACATGATCTATGCAGTGGTGCTAACCTCTTCGATGCTACTCACGATAGGCGTGTACCTGATATTCAACCGCAGGGCCGGAGCAAGCTACGGCGGCACAGCGTCGGGTTCTGCAACCGCGCTCGCTGGCGGGATCTTCGGCGGCTGCGGCTGCCACTCCGCGATACTCTACCCTGTTCTCGCAATAGCGGTAGGCGGGACCAATGCGGCGTTCGTGGACACGCTGATAGGCATCCACGCAACGGCGGTATTCGCCGCGCTCTCCCTACTAAACATCGGGCTAATGGCCTATTACTTGAACGCTATCGGGAATCCGAAATGCAACGTCAGGGCGCGGCCCAAGAAGGGTAAATAACATGAAGGCGAAAAACCCCAAACGGGCAATCAGGCATGCGGCCAAAAAGAGGAGGCCAATGCGCGCCCCGCCAGTTCCCGAATCAGAGCATGGCGATTATACCTACGATGAGCTGCTCCTGACCCGCCTGCTCGACAGAGGCTCGAAGATGCTGGTGCCAGAGTCCTCCATACTTTTCGCAGCGGCCCTCTCCTCAATGACCCCGGCGCTGCGCAGGCTGTCGCAAAGCCGTGGCTATTCGCTGGGCAGGGCACTCTATGCGCTGCTGGCCAGAAGGCGGCGCTACAGGTGGCACGGTGACAGCATAAAGGACCTCGTGGAGTTCTTCGAGGCGGTCGGATACAGGGGAGTCAAATACAGGATAATCGACGACGATCTGGAGATAGGCATAGGGAGGAGGGAGGGCCACCCTCTCGATGGCAGCGTCCACCACCTCGAGCGAGGTATCATATCAGGGTTCCTCTCCGCAGCTACCGGCAAACGCGTGGACGTCTACGAGCCGGAATGCGCCGCAGGCCCTGGCGGCTACTGCACATTCTCGACAAGGGCCGGCTATTCCCCCGAACCCTACGCGACCCCAGCAGCAGTGTCCGCGTGCGCAACTGCGACGGACGCCGAGCCCCGCATCCCGGTGGAGTATCAGATGCTCTGCGCATACCCAATAACCGAGCGCGCATACTCCAGGCATATGGCAGCCATAATGTCAGGCATAGGTTCGATGCTTGTCGCGGGGAACCCCGCAATCGCAAAGCCCTCGGCAAGGGCGACCTATGCTGCGAAGGTCGCGGCAGGGCTGGGTCTTGGCGCGCCGAGGTTCATGCAGAACCCGCCGAGGATAGAGGTGCTGTTCGATGGCGCAAGGGCTAAAAAGGAGTTCGTAGAAATCTCTATCGGATTCCTCGGCGGCATTCTGGGCGACCCATCAAGGGGGCGCACACCGAAATCAACATACTCAATGCGCGGCGGATCCTACAGGGCGGTAATCGGGTTGTGAGAATCAGGTTGTAAAGTGATGTTTTGGGGCTCGAATTCATAGACAAGATATCCTATTTCGTGCCATCGATAAAGCAGCCGGGCGCACCCCTCTCGCTAAGGGAGAAAATGTACTGGACCGCCGGCATCATAGCGATCTACTTCCTGCTCTACAACACCTACGCGATAGGCGTCAACCAGCAGGCGGTTAGCCAGCCCTTCCTCCAGCTGATAAGCATCGTCTTCGCATCGAAGATAGGCAGCCTCATAACCGTGGGGATAGGCCCGATAGTCCTGTCGAGCATAGTGCTGCAGATGCTCTCCGGCTCCGGCCTCATAAAAATAGACATGAACGACAACACCCAGAGGGCGAGGCTCCAGACGCTGCAGAAGCTGGCCGCGATCGGGCTGGCGCTGATAGAGGCGATCATATTCGTCAGGACGGGCTACGTGCCCATCTCGAGCCCGTCGCTCTTCGGCGTCGTCGTGCTGCAGCTGGCGATCGGCGCTATAACGATCATATACCTCGACGAGATAATGACCAAGTACGGCATAACGTCGGGCATAAACCTATTCATAGCGGCTGGGGTGTCGTACGCCATAGTCGCTGGGACGTTCAGCATACTGTTGCCGGAGGCCATCGCCGCGATACAGGCGGGCGGCGCGGCGGCGATATCGAACGCGATAATAGCCTTCGGTCCCCTCTTCTTCGCCGTCCTGGTGTTCTTTGTGAGCATATACACCTACGAGATGAAGGTGGAGCTGCCGCTCGCGTTCGAGCAGCTCAGGGGCATAGGCGGCCGGCTCCCGATCCCGTTCCTGTACGTGAGCGTGCTGCCCGTCATCCTCGCATCGTCGCTCGAGCTGAGCTTCACCGTCTGGTTCAGGGTGCTTGCCGGCGTGACCGGGACATTCCAGAACCTGGCGAGGTTCATAGCCTACTACCAGCCCGTCTCGTCGAGCGCTGGCACTTCGCTGCAGCTGGCGGGGGGGCTCAGCTACCTTATATCGCCGACCTTCCCCGAGCCGTATTCGGCCGCGTTTGGCGGCATAGGCGGCTACGGGCCCTACTTCACATACCTGGCGACCCACACGACCCAGCTCTTCATACCATGGGGAGGAGTTGTGTTGGTGCCGGAATGGATACACGTCATAGTGTACGTGGTGGTGCTCGTGATACTCTGCGTGATATTCGGCAAGTTCTGGATAGAACTGACGGGCCAGAGCCCGAAGAACATGGCTGAGCAGATAGGCAGCACAGGATGGCAGATACCCGGGTTCAGGCGCGACCCAAGGATCGTGGAGAACGTTCTCAACAAGTACATCCCGACGCTTACCATACTGGGCAGCATATTCGTCGGGCTGCTCGCCGCGCTGGCGACGCTGACGGGAGCCATAGGGAGCGGGATGGGGATCCTGCTGACCGTCGGCATAATATACATGTTATACCAGCAGCTCGAGCAGGAGCGCATCTACGACACATATCCCGCTCTTGCTAAGATTGTGAAGTAGCTTGGCAATGCCGGCGCGTCTAAATGCTGTGGATGCTGCGGAGCACATCGATTAGCCCGCGATCCGCACCCAACTCTTCAATCCCATACTGCTCAATCAGATAGCCGGTTGCCCAGCGCATTAGCTTTTTCGCTGATCGGAGAGCCGCAGTACGATCCCTCCTTTTGCCATCGAAGCCGCTCACCAGCATCAAATGCCTCCTGAGCCCCTTGGGCCTTATCCTTGCACCAAGTGCCTGTTGGTACATCGTGCGGCCGGAAACCACGTCCATCCTATTCATTCCTGCAAGCAACTGCACGAACCTGTTCGAGAATGACGCACAATTACGGTAAAACACCATGTTGCTGCCTCCGTTTAGAAGCTTTTCTAAATATTCAATCGCATTGCCATAGTTCGCGATTATGACGCGGTTCTGTCGGCTGCGCGTCCACTTTTGCGACAGCGCAAACTTTCTGAAGTTTCTGAAATCTCCCGCGCCCCCATAAAGGAGACGCTCCTTTCTCACCTTGGCCCTGCGCCACCAAAAGGTGTCGTCTTCAAAACTGTAAAATTCAGCCCTATAGCTTGCAGGACCCATGCACCATAGGGCCACGAGGCGGTTGTCGAATATGCCCCAGTATTCATTTCTGGAGCGTTCATATTTCGTTACCAATGCGATGTCATAGTCGCTATGTGCACGGTCGGTTCCCTCACTGGCGCTACCATTCAATACGACAAACCGTACGTCCTGCCTGTCTACTTTGGCCAGAGTAATGCAGTATTCTACAAGCCTCCTGTCCATGGTATTTCTTGCAGCGCATCGCATTAATAGCTTATGGGGATCTACCCCATTGCGCTCTCCTTGTAAACCCGCCACGCTATCACATTAGAGCCAAAGCCGGGCATGATACAATAAGCATTCCTTAGCCTGCTGCGGCCGCAAGGGGCGGAGGCTCCGCTACGGCATTGCAACAAGCGGGGCAAAGCTCAGAGCTCTCCGACCCTTCTCTTCTGGGCCCTCTTCATGCGCTTGCGTCTCTTCTTGAGCCACTTCCAGCGCATGCGGCCCTTCTTCTTCCACTTCCTTGGTATGCTTCCCAAATTAGCACCACAAATAACAAAGGAGTTTTGTCCAGAGAGCTTAAATAACTATGTCTGTCGCGCGACGATATTCGCTTAATCGTGCATAGCGGGAAATCCCACACCCTCTTCAGAGGGTTCCCTTTAGGGGTAGGATGAGAGCGAACCGCAGATAAGCATATAAAGATAAATCGAGATAAAAATAAAGGGAATGTAATGCAATTGGCAAGAGCCTACAAATTCAGAATCTATCCCGATGCCACAAGGCAGGCGGAGATAGACGAAAGGCTGATTCTCGCACAACAGTTCTACAACAAGATTCTTGAGAAGTCGATCGCATCCTACCAAAACAG